>CAYMWG010000253.1:0-4454 GCA_964393765.1 uncultured Phycisphaeraceae bacterium | reverse complement strand
CACCTTCTCCGGCTCAGTTGAGGAGCACACCACCGATGAAACGGCTACCCCCGCACACCCCTCCGATGCCAGTTGTCCCGCCCGCATTGCATCGATCCCGCTGATCGCCAGGTAGGGCAGGGCGGCCCCGCCCACGCCCTCGACCCGCGTGCGATCCCACGCGCGGAAGTCGCGCAGGTACTCGACCCCCGCGAGACCGGCTTTGCGCTTCGTCGTGCTCGGATACATCGGCCCGAGTCCGACATAATCCGCGCCGTCCTCGAGCGCTCGCCGCGCATCCGCGATGCACGCTGTTGACACCCCGACGATCTGCCGCGGCCCAAGAACCCGTCTCGCGGCTTCGACTGTCACATCGTCCTGTCCAAGATGTACGCCCGCCGCGCCGACCATCGACGCGATGTCCGGCCGATCGTTGATGATGATGTCCACGCGTGAAGCGCTCGGCCCCGTGTTTTCCGACGCGATTCCCATCAATGCTTCCGCGCGCGCGAGCAGTTGCCGTCCCGGCATTGCCTTCTCGCGCAGTTGCAGGCAGTCGGCCCCGCCGCGGATCGCTGCCCGCGCAACCTCGTCCCAGGACAAGTTGCACAACACTTCGGAGAGGATGACGCACAGCCGCCACTGCCGGCGCGGGCGTGCGAGCGCAAGTGTCACATGCTTCCCGAGTTCATACCCCTCGTACCGCAAGGCTTTGACCCGCCCTGCACAGATCTCGGAACCGGGGAGGAGTTTCAGGGTTTCTTCCAGCACACGCAGGGCTTCGCCAAGACGCTTGCCCGCGGCGATGCATACCTCTGCGAGCGAGCCGCGCTCCCCTTCCATCTCTCCGGTCATTGACGTGCCGACATCGCCCGGCGTGTCGCGCGAGGCGTGCAACTCCGTGCTGTCGATCCCGCCGACCGCGTTTCGCAGGGCGTGGCGGAGCGATTTGCACCGCAGAGCGACCGCCGCATCGCCCAGCCCCAGGCGCGCTGCATCTTCCAGGACGCGGGCCGCCTCGCTGGCCCGGTTCGCGTTCGCGTCGATGATCCGAAGCACGGCCTTGTCCATCCCGCGCGATCCTAGGTGCCGGCCCAGCCACCCATCCCACATCCGACATCCCAACTCCGGTACCATCCGCCCATGCCCAGACTCGAAAGCCCCGCCGCCCCCACCCAGCAGAGCAGCGCAGAGCCCTGCGTGATCGTCATCTTCGGCGCTTCGGGCGATCTCACGCACCGCAAACTCATCCCCTCGCTCTACAACCTGGAGCGGCAGGGCGTTCTGCCCAAGGGCACGCTTGTGCTGGGCGTCTCGCGAACCGAGATGACAGACGACCAGTTCCGCGAGAAACTCGCCCCCAGCGTCGAGAAGTTCTCCGCGAACTTCGAGACCAGCCGCTGGCGGCAGTTCTCCCAGCGCATTCACTACTATCCCGCCGATGCCGCGCAAGTTGACGCCTATCCCGGCCTGAACCAGCGAATCCACGACCTTGCGCAGGGCGCGGGCGCCCTCAAGTCCGGAGGCTCGCCCAACATCCTCTTCTACCTCTCGGTCTCGCCGGACCTCTACGAGCCGATCGTCGAGAGCATCGGCGCGGCCGGGATGGTCACCGAGGGGCGTCGGTGGTGCTCCCTCGACCCCGCTTCCTCGGCGTGGCAGCGCATCATCGTCGAGAAGCCATTCGGCGTGGACCTCGCCTCCGCCGTATCCCTCAACCGCGCTCTGGGTCGGGTCTTCGAGGAGGAGTCCATCTTCAGGATCGACCACTACCTCGGCAAGGAACTTGTTCAGAACATCTCCGTCCTGCGCTTTGCCAACTCCATCTTCGAGCCGTTGTGGAACCGCAACCACGTCGACCACATCCAGGTCACCGCCGCGGAGACCGTCGGCGTGGGATCGCGCGCGGCCAACTATTACGACTCAGGCGCGGGCGGCGCGCTCCGCGACATGGTCCAGTCCCACCTACTCCAGGTCCTCGCGGTTGTGGCGATGGAACCCCCCGGCGTGTTCGACGCCGCCGGGATCATGCGCGAGAAACTCCGGTTGTTCAGCGCGGCCGTCATCGCCCAAGGCACCGATGTCCCGCGCCTCGCCGCCTTTGGGCGCTATGGCCCGGGCGAGGGCTCCTCCGACCCCGCCTACGCGAGCGAGAAGGGCGTGGACCCCTCGCGGCGCACTGAGACATTCGCCGCCATCCGAGTCGAGTTCGACAACTGGCGATGGGCGGGCGTCCCGTTCTTTCTGCGGTCCGGCAAGAAGATGGCCGCCAAACTCACCGAGGTGGTCATCACTTTCAAGCCCGCGCCCACGAACATGTTCCGCAAACTTGGTGTCGCGTCCGCGGCGGATCGCGGCTCGCTCAACCGCCTCGTCATCAACATCGCTCCATCCGAGGGAATCTCGCTGCGGGTCGATGGCAAGGTTCCCGGCGGCGGCCTGAAGATCGCCTCCGCCAAACTGGACCTCGACTATGCCAAGGCCTTTGGCGGCGAGCACATCGAGGCGTACGGGCCGCTGATCCTCGACGCGATCAAGGGCGATTTGTCGCTCTACAAGCACCGAGATGAGGTCGAGGCCTCCTGGCGCATCTGCGAGCCCTTCATTACCAGCGAGGCCATCCGTGCCTCCATCGAGACCTATAAGCCCGGCTCGTGGGGTCCGCCCGCTGCTGACCTGCTGCTCGCTCGGGAAGGTCGAGAGTGGCATAACCCTCGACATGACGAGGTCAGGTGACCCGTCAGGACACCACGGCGGCACTTGCACTGGAACCGGGGGCTCCTACCCGAGCGAATAGGTATTGGTTCCGTGCGCAATTGGTCTTGTATGACCGGCGTTCTGCTGGCACAATGGAGTCGTGGCCGAAACTGACTCCACGGGGGAGCGGAATCCCGCTCGCTAGCAAAGCCCAAGAAGGGACCTTACGCCCATGATGAGCCGTCTCCCGTCGTTCCTTGCATCCACCTGTTCGAGGAGCCTGAGCGCGGCCGCGGTGTCGGTAGCGCTGGTGTGCCCAGCGCTGGCGCAGAAGCAGGCCGAGCCTTATGCGGCGGGGCGAACGGCCCTGCCAACTCCCGTCGGGCTTGAGCGTCTTGACATTCTCCCGATTGTTCTGCGACCGTCGGTTGATGGCGGTGAAGGCGGCGGGGTCGTGCGCGGTCCGGGTTGCCCCGTAGTCACGAGCAGCCACACCGCTGCGGACTTCTCAGGGGGAACCTACGTCGCGCAGGCGGGCTTCGTGCAGGGTGAGATTGCCGCGGCGAGTTACACACTCCCGGCCGCGGCATTCCCGATCAAGATCGAACTGATGGAATGGATTCTTGTCACCAGCGGAGCGACGCAGCAGACCACGACCCAGTGGTCCGTGCTGGTGTGGGAAGGAACTCCTCAGACCGGCACGCTGGTCGCCAGTTACTCGTCGGACGATCTGATCCTCCTACACGCGCGGGTGGGCCCGGGCACGGCGGGGGTGAATATCCAGGTCTCGGTCGATCCGAACGACCCGGAGCAGATCTACGTCTTGAACACGGGCGGATCCAACATATTCTCGATCGGGTTCCGCATCGATCAGGCGCACCAGCCTCCCGCGAACCCCTGCCTGACCGCGCCCGCTACATGCTGCAACGCCTTCCCCTGCACCGATACCGGCGGACTCCAACAACCCGCAAACAACTGGCTCAACGGGCTGAACTGTGGCCCGTTCGGCTGCCCCGCCAACGGCGGCTGGGCGCGGTTCAGCACCCTTCCCAGTTTCTGCCGCCCGTCGGGCGACTGGGTGATGCGCGCCAGTTGGTCGAGCGTCAACTGCGTTCCGCCGTCGAATGGCTCGTGCTGCGCGCCGATCGGCTCCTGCACCGTTACCACCCAGGCAAACTGCGCTTCAGGGTCTGTCTGGACAGAGAACGGCACCTGCGGTGTGAACCCCTGCACGCAGCCAACGGCCCGCTGCTGCCTGCCCAACGGCTCCTGCCAGGTCCTGCTCCAGACGCAGTGCTCCGCTCAACAGGGCGTGTGGGCGTTTGGTCAGACCTGTGCGGCCGCCTGCCCCCAGCCAACCGGTGCGTGCTGCTTTGGGGCGAGTTGCCAGATATTCGAACCCGCCGTGTGCGCCGGGTTCGGCGGCGTGTTCATCGGGATCAATGTCGCGTGCGGCGCGGGGGGCACCTGTCCGCTCGGCGCCTGCTGCCTGCCCAATGGCTCCTGCCTGACGGGCGTGTCCGATCCCGCCTGCACCGGCCAGGGCGGCACGTTCCAGGGCGTCGGCTCCACCTGCACCCCCAACAACTGCCCGCAGCCCGTGGGCGCGTGCTGCGCGAGCAATAACTTCTGCTTCCCCGTTACGCAGGCCAGTTGCGCCGGCATCCCGGGCACAACCTGGCAAGGCCCCCTCACCACCTGTAATCCAAATCTCTGTGGCGTTGCCCAGACCGGCGCGTGCTGCACCGGGGGCATCTGCATCGTGACCGATGCGGCGT
>CAYMWG010000252.1:2884-4457 GCA_964393765.1 uncultured Phycisphaeraceae bacterium | reverse complement strand
AACGATCGTCGTGGTGCCCGTGCGGGGGTTCACCGGCGCGGTGCGCAGATAGTTGGCGTTCACCATGCCGGCGGCAGCCCACGAATCGCCGGCGGCGAGCGGGGGATAGGTGCCGTTGTTGCGGACGCGGTAGAGTTCGATCTGCGACCGGATGGTCTGCAGTTGCGTCTCGACGTTGCCAATCTGTGCGTCAGAACTGGCGTTGGTGAACTGCGGAATGACGATCGCGGCGAGGATGCCGAGGATCACGACAACGATCAGAATTTCGACGAGCGTAAAGGCCTTGGACACACGGTTGCGCATACTGGAGTCTCCTTGGATCACGGACAAACACACACACACTTGCAAGTCGTGCGGGCCACACATGCCCGACGAAGGTTCAGCGAGAGCGGGGCCGATTCAGGCTCGGGACGCGATGTCCGTCACCCGCAACCGGTGGGCCGATGCCCAGAGTGGAGGATCGACTCCGGGGCGTGTGGGCTTCATCAATGGCGGCGGGCGACCCAGTGATGGCGAGGTTTGTGCCGCCGGGGCCGAGTGCGCGGGCGGTGACAAGCGGCCTCGAGCGGAGGGCTGATGGTTATCGCGCGTGACCTGTGCGAGTCCGCGCATCAGCGACACGCGCGTAATGAAAACGGCCCCGGCATGTGTGCCGGAGCCGTTTGGTGAGCAACGGATTAGTTGACGGGTTCAGCGGGAACTGAGGCCCTGCTGGCCGAGGATCAGCGGGACGAGTTCGGCGTTGGGCAGGTTGAGCGCGCCCATGAGCGCGGCGGCCGCGGTGGCCTCGGCATCCTCGCCGCCGGTCACTACATCGCGGAGCGAGGTAATGTGGCGGGGCTCGAGCAGGTTGCCGTGCCGCTTGGCCGACCCGGCGACCTTCCCGAGGAGCGCGACACGCTCGTCGGCGGTGGCGGCTAGCGCAGCATCCATCAGGGCCTGCTGCGCTGGCGGAGTGTTCACGAATGCGAGCACCTCGGCGATGTCCAGACGCATCGTACCGCGGTTGTCGGCGAGTGCGGTGACGAGCGGGCCGGAAGCATCGCTGACGCTCAGGACCGAGTTGCCGGAGACCGCGAGGTCGCGCAGCACGGCGATGGAGCGGGCCTTGTAGGCCGCGGCCTCATCCTCGGTGATCGCGCCGCCGATGGCGCGACCCAGGAGTTGCTCGGCGGCCTCGCCGATCTCGGCCTGGTTCATGCCGATGCGGGCGACACGGATCGTGGGATCATCGGAATACTTCTGAGAGAGTTCCTGCTGGCCGGCGGAACTGGCCATGGCCATGATCGGCGCTGCGCGGAGGCGGGCGCGGCCGCGGACCTCGCTGATGACGGCCTGCGTAGCGTTGGTTGTCAGGTCGGTGACGATCAGGTCCACGCCGGGCATATCGGCAATGGCCTGCTCGAGGTCCGCGATCTGCGCGGCGGCCCGCACGTCCTTGTAGCCCTTGGCGCGGAGGACATCGCCGATGGCGGTCTGCTGCTCGGGCGTCGCGGCGATCACCAGGGCGTAGCGGGCGCCGGCATCACGAATCGCGCTGCCCAGGAGCGGGACGACGCGGTCGGAGCCCTCG
>CAYMWG010000252.1:0-2874 GCA_964393765.1 uncultured Phycisphaeraceae bacterium | reverse complement strand
ATCCGTGCCTGACCAGAGGGCGGCCCCGCCGGCGGTCTTCTCGATCGCGCTGATCGCCTTGCGGGCCAGGGGTGTGTCGTTGGTGTCGAGGGCACGCCCGAGGACGCGCTGGCTGGGGGCGTTGCCCGCCGCGACGGCGTAGTACATCGCCTCGCGTCGGCCCGCGCCGTACGCCGGGTTGGTGTAGTCGGCTGGGCCATCAATCTCGCGCGAGAAGTTGGAGGCCAGCCAAAGGCTGATCGCCTGAGCGTTGGCCGAGTCGAGCGTGAGGGCTCGCTCGGCGTGGCGCATGGCCATCGCCTCGTGGAAGACGGTCGTGTCGATCGGCTCGAAGAGCAGGCCCGCGCCCGGGTTGTACGTCCACCAGAGTTGGTTCGGCTCGCCCGGGAAACTGGTGAGGCTGAGCGACTCGGTGTAGTACTCGTTGCCGAGGGCCTCGTACCTGGCCGAGAGCGGCGCATCATCGTTCACAGCGCCGGTGATCTTGCGGATCGCGTCCTCCGCGGCGGTGCGCACGGCCTGGGACTGCGTGCCGGAGCGGGCATCGTAGATAAACGGCACCGACATTGAGTACGGGATGTCCCGCAGGACGTTGATGACCGTTTCCTGCGACACCGGGTCGAGTTCGGCTAGCGCGGTGGTGAGGGGGACGACCGATTGACGGCCCATGTCGATCAGCAGCGTGCGGACCTCGGCCTGGAGGACGCCGTTCTCGCGCTGGATGAGGGCGCGGAGGAGTTGCGGGAGCGCGTACTCGCCCGCGGCCTTGATGCGCTCGCGCGCGTACGAGCGGGCGCGCTGCGTGCCGGTGAGATCGGAGATGCTCTTGGCTATCGCCTCCGGGTTGCGAACAACGGCGCGTTTGCCGTCCTCGAACAACCGCTGGAGGCGGCCCGCGGATGATTCGAGGTCGCGGTAGCGGAGGCCCTGGATGATCGCGCGCTCGAACTTGCTCGGGCCGCCGCGAGATCCTTCGACGAGTTTGACAAAGTCCTCGGGGCTGATGCCCTTGGCGAGGAGTGCATCGGCCCATTGCGCCGCGAGCGCCGGATTATCGATGAGCGTGTTGTGCGTAAAGTCCTCGAGCATCTGCTCGTTGCTCGGCTCTCGCGTGGCTGGGGCTGCGGGCACCGCTGACTGGCCGAGCAGCGGCAGGGGCAGGCCAGCGACGGCGAGAAGGCCGAGCGGCAGGCACGCCGCGAGGGACAGACCGGTCCGAACCTGCGAGAACAAGCGATAAGTGCGATCCGGCACGATCTGCTCCTTGAAGGATCATCGAAAGCGACCAAGTTTCTTGCGGCGGTCTGCGGGAACAGTCCCGTACGAACGCCGCCCGCCCCCGGATGCACACCGGGGTGGGTCATCGAAGGGGCGGTAACGTAACGCCCGAACCGTGGGGATGTCAACGCGACGGGCCAAGATGATGAAAGGGAGGTTGACGCCCTGACAACGGGTGGCGACGCCTCCCGGGCAGTTCCCGGACGGCGGGCCGGGGCAGACTGCGCCATCGGCAGAGTCCGGATACCCCATTTCTCCGCCGCGGACGGCCCCAGCCGTCAAGGCCGTCGCAAAAGGCGTCGATGGCACGGGGTCAGACCGCCGGTCGTGCGGCGGAGGGTTGTGTGTGTTAGCCAACGAAGCGAGGGAGAGCGATGCTGCCGTTCGACAAAGATGTACTCACGACGGGGGAAGTGGCCAAAATCTGCAATGTGGCGCCGCGAACGGTGTCCAAGTGGTTTGATACCGGCCAGTTGAAGGGCTACAGGATTCCGGGGTCGAAGGATCGCCGGATCCCGGTGTCGCAGTTAGTCCGGTTTATGAAGGAACACGGGATCCCGTTTGACGGGGTCGCGGGCGGGAAAACCCGCATCCTGGTTGTGGACGACGAGGCCGAGATCGTCGAGGCGCTGGGTAAGGCGCTCTCCGAGCAGGCCAACTACGAAGTCCGCACGGCGTTGAGCGCGTTCGAGGCGGGTATCGAGTGCGAGCGGTTCAAGCCGCATGTGCTGCTGCTCGATGCCCACCTGGGCGGGGCCGAGGCCAAGGCGCTGGCAGGGCTGGTCCACAAGGACGATGACCTTCAACTCACGAAGGTCATCGCGATGAGCGGCCAGATGACCGAGGGCCAGTTGCAGAGCCTGCGGACGCAGGGCTTTGACAGTTATCTGCGCAAGCCGTTCGCGGTGCGTCAGGTTATCGAGGCGATCGAGCAGTCCACAAGTCTGGTGCACTGAGCGGCGGCCTATGCGAAAAATGTCTGTGCAGGCCCCGTGTCGAGGACGCGGGGCCTGTTTGTTTGCGCCCGTCAGAAGTCGCGCCGGATGAAGATCCACGTCGCCGCGCCGAGGATGACGAACTCGAACGCGAGCGAGGTCCCGATGACCCAGACGAGCGACCGATTGTCGAGTTCCTGCTCGACTGCGCCCACATCCTCGTCCCCGGTTTCCTCCATCAGAATCTTCATGAATCCGTCTACATCGCTCTTGTCCAGCACGAAACGCTGGAACAGCCGCTTGGTCTCGCCGGTCTTGGGGAGAACGGCCGCGACGACGAAAATGCGCTGGTGCCAACGGATTGATCCGTCGGCCCGTTCCCGGGCTTCGGGGATTTGCTCTTCGAGCCGACGAACCTGATTCTGGATCGATGCGCGGTTACGTTCCAGCGAACTCAGCCCGTCGGCCCCGTCGAGTTGCTTGAGCAGCGCGCGTCCGGCCTCGACCAGGCTCGGCCGGTTCCGTCGTCCCCCCCCTCCCGGCCCGCGCCTTGTCGGCGGCGATGGGTCCGCTGGCACCGGCTCCTGCACGGTGGGTTGGCTTGCCGTGTCGTCGGGCGTCAACGCCTCGGACTCCGCAGCACCCTGTGATCGAAGTTCGT
>CAYMWG010000251.1:0-4493 GCA_964393765.1 uncultured Phycisphaeraceae bacterium | reverse complement strand
ATCAGAGGGGGACCGGAAGGTAGGGCCATGCGGTCGGCAACTGACCAGTCACCTTGATGGCGCGACTTGGAACCAACATCAACGTGGTCGCACAGGTTCACAGTTCTCGCTTGCGCCGATTACGCAGGCTGCGCGAGTACACGCTCTCACGCAGATCGCGCGCAATCTGGGCACTCGACTTACCCTTCCACTCGGGACGGTCCTTCCACATCCCGAAAACCTTCAGGATCGGGTCCGACAACGGACCACGCTTAGCCCGGCGTGCCGCCTTCTTCTTGGTTGCCCGCTTCGCAGGCGTCATGATCTTCTTGGCGTTCTGCCGCGGCCGATCGTCCCGCACGATCACCACCCGCGTCCCGTCCGGGAGTTCGCCATGAGTATTGACGACAATGAGGCCGTCGCGGACGATTGTTCGGAGCATCATGGATGCACCTCATTCAAGTTATGCTCGTTCGCCGGCCATGCGTAGCACCTCGCGCCGCGATCATTGAAGCTCGGGTCGTCCCAACGACGATGTTCGCGGCGTGTTCGCGCCGTATCCGCCCGCCGGAGATTCCGTTTCGGAGCTATTGTGGTTCCGAAGCTCAAAGCCGGGAACCCCCGACCGATTAGCCCCTAAGAAGTAGAGGGGTAAGGGGGAAGGAATGCCTGCGGCTTGTCCTCGGCCCTCTCTCACTGTTCGATCGGCTAGGCGGCTCCGGATAGACCGGCAACAATCGGTGTTTATGGGCAACGGAGGGTCTCGATGAGTCCTACAGGCATCTGCAATCAGCGCTCGCGGCAGTTGACCCCGCCTTTCATAATCGCGGTGCTGTACGCGACGTCGGCAACCTGGGGTCAGCCGACACACACCGTCGAGGGCAAGACGTACGCCACCGTCCCGGAACGTGTGCTGGTCCACCCCGGCGGCACCTTGGAGGTCCAAGTGCATGCGGTAGAGGTTCCGGCGGGGGGCCGGCTCGAGGATGTGTGTCCGACCATCGTGCCCGTGTTCGAGTTGTTGCCCGATGGGAGGCTGCAAGCTGGCCTCACCGTTCGGAACGATAGCGGTGTGGAGACCGCCGCCTTCCGTTACATTGAGCCGTGGGGCGTGTCGATGACGGCGGAGGGTACCGAATACGTCGTGGACGCGCGTAGGCGTTACCGCACGAACTCGCACGGCACGTTCCTACCAGATTACGTCGAACACCTCGAGGGGTCTGAGACGGTTTCGGTTCTATATGGCATCCGGGAAGACCCTTTCGGGATGGCCGCGCCGATGGTCCATCATCGCGCACCGGGCTGGACGATCACCTTTCAGCCAGACATCGGCCAGTTTGATGCGGCGTTCGGTGAAGCCAGTCGTGCCGACATGCTCTTGTCGCTGGATAGGGTCAAGGTGCGCGTCGAGAACGTGCTTCTCGACAGCGTCGGGAACGTGAACGTGGTGATTAACTTCGCGCCAACGCCTGCGAACCGGGCCGCGACTACCACCTTGGACCTTTTCGACAGTAATTGGGGGCCGGTGATTGGCCATGTTTTCGACCTCGCCGAGGCGAACAGCGAAGAGGGATATGAGATCACGCTGTACGGCGGCCTGCCCTCCGGAGGAGTGCCATTCGTCCATACCGATGGCTTCGGCACCGACACGGCGACCCGCATCGCATACCCGCCAGCTCTCGGTCGGCACCTTCAAGTCGGCATCATCCCACCGGGCGATGGCACGACGACGATCAGCACCGGGCGCATATGGGATTGGGACGCCCTAGACGGACCCCGCGCGGCGACCGACGAGGACTTCGAGGCCGTGATGACCCATGAGGTTTTCCATGTTGTGGGCTTCCAATCGCTCGGCGACGTGCCCAACATCCCGCACGCCGAGAACGTGATCACGATATGGGACGCATTTCGCTTCCCGAACTCGGCGGGACCCACAATTTCGGACGCCGAACTCAGCTCGGTGGCCCGGGAGTTGCGGCCCATGCAGGCCGCGATCTTCGCCTCGGCGATCAACGACGCGAACTCCGTATACCCAGCGGCCCAAGGAAGCCGGGCTGGCGGCGACGATGACGAGCCGCAGCACTGGAAGCGCCACACCGCCCTCACTCCGCCGGTGCCCGTGGGGATCATGGACCCATCGCCGACCGCAGCGTCGGCGGCCAATGGCGGGCGATACTACAAGCTACCCGACCTGCGGGCCTTGGACATCATCGGCTGGAACCTGAACTCGGCCGCGATTCGGCAAGGTGCCTCCATCATTCCGCTCGGAGAACCACAGGACGGAGTCGCGCTCGCCAGTGCCACGCCGACGTTCACATGGGGTCCAGACGACGAGAACTTCAAGTGGCACCTGTGGGTGTTTAGCGAGACTTCCACTGCGCCAGCGGACAACGTCATCACCGTACTCGATCTGCTCGACACCACGTTCACGGTGCCCATCGACCAAGCCCTCCCGGCCGGTCTTTATACTTGGCTCATCGCGGGCGAGAACGAGACCGGCTATGTCTACTCGGCCACCCGCACTTTCACTATCTCCACCCAAGTGTGCGCTGTTGATTTTAACGATAACGGCGTCGCTGACGTGCCGGACATTTTGCGTTCCTCTCCGCATGGTTCGCGCAGGATCCGGTCGCCAACTTTGATGGTGTTGACGGCATAACTGTCCCCGACATCTTCGCGTTTCTGTCGGCGTGGTTCGCAGGATGTTGAGTTCATGACTCTCCCGTGGGCGCTAGGTTCTGAAAGCCTTCAGCCCGGAGGTTCCACCCGCAAGTTCCGCGACGACAGCCGGCGGCATCAAGACCCGCTCGCACATCTCTCCGACTTGCGGTAGGAGGCCCAGACAGGCCATTGCGCGGATCGGCGATGTGTCGCTGACGACGACCACCGATCAACCCGCCAGCCTCTTGATCGCCGCGGCATCGGCCTTCACATCGTCGAGCGTCGGCCGCCAGATAGCGATTTTTCGCTTGCGCAGTTCGATCTCGAGTTGCACCCGCTCAAGCCCCGCCAGTCGTGCCGCCGCGGCGAGATCAAGCCGCTCGGCGTCGAACAATCGACAAGCGAACTCAACCAGCGCCTCGCCCTCACTGAGGCCGGCCTTGCGGAGGATGTCATCGGGGATCGTGATCGTCATCTTTGCTCAGCCAATACTATGCGGGTTGCCGATCACCCCTTGCTCTTGGTATCCCCCCGCGCGAAGATGCTCGCCACATAGTTCAGCACGTCCGTCGCGCTGGTCTCGTTGTAGCCGAACTGCTTGATCAGGCGCTGCTTCACGATGTCGATCTTCTGCTGCGTCTCGTCATCGGGGACGCTCGACACCAGGTTCTTGAGTTTGATCGTGTCGCGCTGGTCCTCGAAGAGTTTGAGTTCCAGGGCCTTGTACAGGCGTGCGTTGGTGTTGTACTCGAACCGCTTGCCGTCGAGCGCGAGCGCCCCGATGTAGTTCATGATCTCCTGGCGGAAGTCGTCCTTGCGGGCATCGGGGATGTCGATCTTCTCCTCGATCGACCGCATCAGCCGCTCATCGGGCTCATCGTACTTGCCGGTGTACTTGTTGAGCACCTTCTCTCGCTGCGTGTACGCCCGGACGTTCTCGATGTAGTTCTGGTTGAGGCGCTTGATCGCCTCCTCATCGGCGCTGATGGCCCGCTGCACCTCGGCCTTGATGATGTCCTCGTACTCCTCCTTCACCAGCGACAGGATCTCGCGGTACCGCTTGCGGATGTCCTCATCCGCGATCAGAGAGTGGTGCGAGAGGCCGCTCTCGAGTTCGTTCATCACCATAAAGGGGTTGATGCACTTCTCATCGACCGCCTGGCGCGAGACCAGCGCGTTGGACACCTTGTCCTGTACATACCGCGGCGAGATCCCGCTCATCCCCTCGCGAGGGCATTCCTCTTTCAGTTCCTTGATCGAGTCCTCGGTGAAGCCGGCGATGGCCTTGCCGTTGTAGAGTTTCATCTTCTGCATGATCGCCAGGCCCGCCTTCTTGGGGGCCTCCAGGCGCGTGAGCACGGCCCACATCGCCGCGACCTCCAGCGTGTGCGGGGCGATGTGCATGTTGCGGATGCGCTCGGGGCCGAAATCCTTCTGGTAGATCTTGATCTCGTCGTCGAGCCTGATGTTGTAGGGCACATCGATCTTGATGGTCCGGTCCCGGAACGCCTCCATCATCTCGTTGTTCTGGAGCCGCTTGTACTCGGGCTCGTTGGTGTGCCCGAGGATCACCTCGTCGATGTGCGTCTGCGCGAACTTCTTGGGCTTGATGAGGTGCTCCTGCGACGCCCCGAGCAGGTCGTACAGGAACGCGACATCGAGTTTGAGCACCTCGATGAACTCGCAGATGCCGCGGTTGGCGATGTTCAACTCGCCATCGAAGTTGAATGCGCGGGGGTCGGAATCCGAGCCGAACTGGGCGATCTTGCGGTAGTTGATGTCGCCGGTCAACTCGGTCGAGTCCTGGTTCTTCTCGTCCTTGGGCTGGAAGGTGCCGATGCCGACGCGGTCCT
>CAYMWG010000250.1:0-4497 GCA_964393765.1 uncultured Phycisphaeraceae bacterium | reverse complement strand
GTTCCTGATCGTGGGCGAGCGAATGAACGCCTCGGGGAGCAAGAAGTTCAAGCAGTTGCTGGAGGCGGAGGACTTCGACGGGATCGTGTCGCTGGCGCGCGAGCAGGTGCGGCACGACGGGGCGCACGTGCTGGACCTGAACGTTGATTATGCCGGGCGCGACAACGCGCGCGACATGGCGGAGATCGTCAAGCGGCTTGTGCGCCAGGTGGATGCGCCGCTGATGCTCGACTCGACGCAGATCAAGACTGTCGAGGCGGGTCTGAAGCACGCGGGTGGCAAGTGCATCATCAACAGCGCGAACTTCGAGGATGGGGAGGAGAAGTTCGACGAGTTGTGCCACCTGGCCAAGAAGTACGGCGCAGCGCTGGTGATCGGCTCGATCGACGAGGACAAAGAGGCGTCGATGGCACGGACGGCGGATCGCAAACTGGCGATCTCGCAGCGGGCGTTTGAGCGCGCGACGAGCGTGCATGGGCTTGCCGCGGCGGACCTGCTGTTTGACCCGCTGGTGCTGCCGGTCTCGACGGGCATGGAGAGCGACCGGCGGAGCGCGCTCGAAACGATCGAGGGCACGCGCCGCATCATGGCGGCAATGCCGGAGTGCCAGACCTGCGTGGGTCTTTCGAATGTCTCGTTCGGCCTCAAGCCGCAGGCAAGGCTCGTGCTGAACAGCGCGTTCCTGCACGAACTGCGGGAGGCGGGGCTGACCGGCGCGATCGTTCACATGAGCAAGATTCTGCCGGAGAACCGCATCCCGGCGGAGCAGTGGCAGGCGGCGATGGATTTGGTCTATGACCGGCGGCGTGAGGGTGTGGACCCGCTATCGGTGTTCATCGAGTTGTTCAACGATGTCGGTCAGACGAGCGTGGTGGACGCGATCGCCAAGGCGGACCTGCCAATCGAGGAGCGCCTCCGCGCGCACATCATCGACGGCGAGAAGCAGGGGCTGATCGATGCGCTGGAGCAGGCACGCGGCAAGTATGCACCGCTGGCAATCATCAACGATCACTTGCTCGACGGGATGAAGACGGTGGGTGAACTCTTCGGCTCGGGGCGGATGCAGTTGCCGTTCGTGCTGCAAAGCGCTGAAGTGATGAAGATGGCCGTGTCACACCTTGAAACGTACATGGAGCGGGTCGAGGGTCAGACCAAGGGCACGCTCGTGCTCGCGACCGTCAAGGGCGATGTCCACGACATCGGCAAGAACCTCGTTGACATCATCCTGAGCAACAACGGGTACACGGTGGTGAACCTGGGGATCAAGCGACCGATCGCGGACATCGTGAAGGCGTGGCGGGAGCACAAAGCCGATGCGCTGGGGATGTCGGGCCTGCTGGTCAAGAGCGTGAACGTGATGGAGGAGAACCTGCAGGAACTCAACACGCAGGGGATCAGCGTGCCGGTGCTGCTGGGCGGGGCCGCGCTGACGCGCCACTACTGCGAGAGTCATCTGCGCAGCGTCTATAAGGGACCGGTGTTCTACGGCAAGGATGCTTTCGAGGGCCTGTCGACGATGGACGGGATCGTGGGCGGCGCGATGGCAGCGCTGAACGCGCAGATCGACGGCCGCGTGAGCAAGCGGAGCAATGCCGAGGATGTGATCGCCGCGAGCAAGGCCAAGCGTGCCGCGGCACAGGAGGCCGCGCAGGGAGGCGGCGCTGGCGGGCCAGGAGTCGGCGCGGCGGTTCTGGACGCAACCGATGCGCCCGCATCACGCGGGGTTTCGTGCTGCGCTGTTCACGCCGGAGGAATGCGAGAGGGGAGTGGGGGGGGTGCCGGGCGTGGCGAGGGAGGTCGCTCTGCGACGCCGGTGCTGGAGGCCAAAGACATTCCCGTCCCGCCGTTCCTGGGCTCGCGGGTCGTGACCGACATCCCCCTCGATCAGATCTATCCGTTCATCAACCCGGTCGCACTCTTCCGCGGCCAGTGGCAGATGAAGAAGGGTCCGATGACCGATGCGGACTACGACGTGCTCATGGAGGACAAAGTGCTGCCGGTGTTCGAGCGGCTCAGGGCGCAATGTCGCGATGAGAAAATCCTGCGGCCCGCGGTGGTCTACGGCTACTTCCCATGCAACAGCGATGGTGACGACTTGGTCGTGTGGGATCCGGCCGCGCCGGGAGAAGGGAAGAGGGCACGGCGGGAACTCGAGCGCTTCACCTTCCCGCGCCAGCCGGATCGTCAACGCCTGTGCATTTCTGATTTTTTCCTGCCGGTGGAGTCGGGACGAACGGATGTTGTCGCGTTCCATTGCGTGACGATGGGGCCGCGAGTAACTGAGGTCTGCCGCGAACTGTTCGCGAAGAACGACTACACGGAGTATCTGTACATGCACGGCATGGGGGTCGAGACCGCCGAAGCCCTCGCGGAGGTGTGGCACAAGCGCATCCGGCAGGAGTTGGGGATCGCGGGGCAGGACTCGCCGCGGATCAGAGACCTGTTCACACAGAAGTACCAGGGCTCGCGGTACAGTTTTGGGTACCCGGCGTGCCCGGACATGGCGGATCAGGAGAAGCTGTTCCGGCTCATTCAGCCCCAGCGGATCGGATGCGTGCTGACCGAAAACTGGCAGATCGATCCCGAACAGAGCACGAGTGCAATCGTTGCGCATCACCCGGCGGCCAAGTATTTCAATGTGTGAACTCTTTTATTGGCACTTCATCTCTTAATCATCGCATGTGTGGATTCTTCCATCGGCGCAACGGGAGACTTGGATGCCTCTCCGAATCGGCGGGACCTCCGGAAGTATTTGCTAGATGTCGCTTGGAAGTCCCTCCCGTTTGGGGTATCTTCTCATTGTGTTGGCGTCGTTTCCCATACGGTGTTCGCACGCGCTCGGGCCCGTCTGCTAGGACAAAATGCGGTGCCGGTCACATGAACTAGGTCAGAGGAGTGGACATGTTCTCGAAGAAACTCGGTGTGGCGGCCTTGACGCTCATAGGTATGGCCGGCAGTGTGCAGGCGGACATCGTAACGGACTGGAACGACGTCTGGCTGGACACCATCCGCGCTACCGGCGGCGGGCCGTGCCAGATCACCCGCAACGGCGCGATCGTGGCCGTCTCCGTGTACGAAGCGGTGAACTCGATTACCCGCACCCACGAGCCGTTTGTCGGCTTCATCGATGCTGGCGGAAACGCCAACATGAAGGCCGCGGTCTCGGCAGCAGCGCACCGCGCGCTCGTCGCGCAATACCCGACGCGCGTGGCCATTTATGATGCCGAACTCGCCTCGGTGCTTGCGACGATCCCGAACAACCCCGCCAAGACCCGCGGCATCGCTCTGGGCGAGGCGGCGGCGGATCAGATCATCGCCTCCCGCGCCAACGACAACAGTGACATCGTGACGCCGTACACCTACGGGACCAGCCCCGGCGACTTCGTTATGGACAACCCCGAGTTGTTCGCCTCCCCGCACGGACCCAACTGGTGGCAGTCGTCTCCCTGGGTCATCCCGGCCATCGCGCCCTTCCAGCCCTCCAAGCCTTTGCGCTTTCGCAACAAGGCCAACCTGCTCGCCAGCCCCGGCTATGCGCGGCAGGTCAACGAGGTCAAGGCCATCGGCGAGCGGAACAGCACCACGCGAACGGCCGATCAGACCGAGTACGCCTGGTTCTGGGCCAACGATCGCGACGGCACCTTCAAGCCGCCGGGCCACATCAACTACATCGCGCAGGTTGTGTCAGGACAACTCGGCCTTTCCGTTCCGGAGAACGCCCGCCTGCTCGCACTGCTCAACCTCAGCCTGGCCGACAGCGTGCTGGTGACCTGGGCCACCAAGTACAAGACCAACATCGACCTGTGGCGTCCGGTCGCGGCGATCCGTCATGCCGACCTCGACAACAATCCCCTCACCGAGGCCGACCCGGACTGGAATCCGTTGCTCGAGTTCACCCCGCCGTTCCCCGCTTACGCCTCGGGCCATTCGGGCATGGGCGGCGTGTGGGCGGGCATCATGCAGAACTTCGTCGGCACCGACGACTTCACCTACACGATCGGCACGGATGAGCCCATCGTCGCCAATGTGACCCGCACGTTCACGTCCTTCTCTGCCGCGGGCCAGGAGAACGCGCTCAGCCGCATCTATCTCGGCGTCCACTTCCGCATGGACTGCGAGCAGTCGTACGCGTCGGGCGTCAACATCGCCGACTACATCTACACCCACGCGCTCCGTCCCATCTGCCCGGCCGACTTCGACTCCGACGGTCAGTTGACCTCTCGCGACATGTACGGCTTCGCTGCCGCGTACTTCGCCCACGGGGCTGCCGCCGACTACAACGATGACGGCCGCGTGACTTCGGCCGACATGACCAAGTACGTCCGCGACTTCCAGCGCGGCTGCGGCAACTGATCCCGACTGGGTTCCCTCTTGATCTTCAAGGGCCGTCCGGAATTCCGGGCGGCCTTTTTTTTTTTCATTGGTTGCAGGCCAAAACCGTCGAAGGTGTTAGATATGATGCGTCGTTCCGGGGCCGGGGAGGACTTGTGTGTGTAG
>CAYMWG010000249.1:0-4548 GCA_964393765.1 uncultured Phycisphaeraceae bacterium | reverse complement strand
GGAAGGAGTGGAACGGGCGGATCATCCCGATCACCTATGTGAACTCGACCGCCGCGATCAAGGCGTTTGTCGGGCAGAACGGCGGCGCGGCGTGTACATCCTCGAACGCGGGCGCGGTCTTTGCGTGGGCGATGAAGGGGGGGACCCAGCCGGTGAAGAAGGGAGAGAAAATCAAGATTCTGTTCCTGCCGGATCAGCATTTGGGGAGGAACACCGCCGCGGCACACGGGTTAGATGTCGCGACGCAGACGGCAGTGTACGACCCGCGGCGGCTGGCTCGCGGCGAGCCGCTGGGCGGGACGACGCCCGAAGCACTCGCGGCGGCGAGGGTCATCCTTTGGGCTGGGCACTGCTCGGTCCACAAGTTGTTCCGGCCGGAGCACTGCGACGAGATTCGCGCGGCGGATGCGGGCAGGCCCAAGGCCGAGCGGACGACTATTCTGGTCCACCCTGAGTGCTGCAAAGAGGTTGTGGACAAGTCGGACCTGTCGGGGTCAACCGAGTTCATCATCCGGACTTTGCGCGAGGCCATGGCCACGGGTGGCGGATCGCGCTGGGCGGTGGGGACGGAGGTGCATCTGGTGAATCGCTTGGCGCGGGAGTGCGCCCTCCGGGATGTGCATGTGCGGATCCTCTCGGACTGTCAGTGCCTCTGCACGACGATGTTCCGTATCGACCAGGAGCACCTGGCGTGGGTGCTCGACAATCTCGCGGCGGGGAAGGTGGTGAACCGGGTGAGCGTTCACTCCGAGGCGCGGAAGTGGGCGCTGGTGGCCATTGAGCGGATGCTGGCGCTGGGGGGGGCGGGAGAACGCAAGATTTCGGGCAAGTCCACTGAGCGAATCGAGGCCGCGGCAGGTGCGGGGCTTACGGATTAGCGGAGCCCGGAGCGCCCCCACTCCCCTGACAAAGCGTCGGGTCACTCGGGCCTCTCGGGTGTGTCCGAGCGCTCAAAGATCACCCGCTCGTTGGTGAAGTCGATGGTCACGCGCGCAAACTTTCGCAGGAGCGGTGTGCCGAGGATGGGCAGCGCTGTCGCGCCTGGGGGGAGCGTGGAGTCGTCAAAGACGGCGACGAGCAGGTCGGTGAAGGACTCACCGCCGATGGTGAGTTGGCCGCGGAGTTTGAATCGACCCGCCGTCGTTGTGCCCGTCGCTGAGAAGAGTTTGATGGAGCCGTTCTCTTCGAGTGCCGATGCCCACGGCTCGCCTTGGGCGAGGCTGCGGGGGAGAACCAAGTCTCCGCCGCATCCGGTGTCAATCCAAAGGTCAACCTTGTGCGCGCCCACTGCCCCGTCAACGACAACATAGCCTCGTCCGCGATTTGTTTCGCCCCCCATCGGATGCCACCAGCGGAACGGGACACACCCAGGCTCTGACCGCGGATCGTCCAGCGTTTCGACAGGTCCAGGCGGGCGACGACGGAGCGTCATGGTGCCGCGCTCCCAATCGAAGCCGACTGAATCGAACAGCGAGAGCGCCGAAATGCCAAGAATTGCGCCCGGGCGTTCACTGCGCTTTGGGCTGAGGTTGACCGGCATATGCGAGAGGCGAGTGTCCCCGATGCTCACGCCCTCCAGCACCCCGAGTGAGGTCCGTTCCTCGCCGAACGACCATGTGCGCACCCTTCCCACCGAGCCGAGCCACACCCATGGGCGCGCCCGCCGCGCCAGAAAGTGAGGCAGGTCCATGTACATCATCGCGCCCGTGTCGACCAGCGCCGGTGCCCACACGGCGTGGCCCCACGGTCCCGCGATCTCCAACTTTACCACGGGCATCTGGCTACGGGTTTCAAGAAGCAGGACGGTCGCTTCCGGGCCTTCCACCAGCGGTCGGCCCTCGATGTTGAGCCGTAGATTGGCAGGCAATACATAGTCTTGCCGAGACGCACACGCGCCCAAGAAAATGGCCGCGGCGGCGATCACCGCCATCGCCGCCAGAAGTCGTGATAGTCGAATCATTTCATCGCCTTACGCGAAGTCGCCGCAGTCGTGCTTCAGTAGCCGGTGTTCGCGTGGTAGTCACTCGCGGAGATCCAGTTGCTGATGAGCGATGTGCGGCATCAAGTGGGCAGCGTTACAGAGGCCGGTGCGTGCGGACAATAACCGCACTCGGAGCATACCGGCGAGGCGGGAGGTGTGGAGGCCCCGACGGGATAGGCGCAGCGGGGGCACAGGCCGCGGCGTGTGCGGATGCGTCCGCGAGCGAGGCGGGCCGCGTGTACAAGCAGCCACGCCGTGAGGCCGTAGAGCGGGCCGTCGATGAAGATGCCCGGCCAGGGCAGGAGCGGGATCGCGCGGGGGAGCGAGGCCGGCACAATGAACAGCGGATACGCGGTGCGCCATCCCTCTAACTCCCACCCCATTTCAAGTTCGTAGGGTCCGGGTGCGAGTACCTGAAACACACCAACGTCTCTGCTGTAGATGGTCGCCGCGCTGCCCATTGGCCAGCCGTACACATCCGCGTAATAGCGCTTCTGAACTTGGGGGGTTCGATCGATCGGCGGCTGAGGCGGCAACGCGCCCCGTCGGGCATGCCGGAAGACCACATCGGTCGGCCAGCTGGGCAGGCCCACAAGTACGGGTGCTTTTACGCCGATCCCCGTGATCGACCCGTCCGTGTGCGTGATCGGGTGTACGTCCTCCGGGGTGGCCGGTCTGGCTGCTTCGAGGTGTTTGTGGACACCGTTCTGAGTCTGTAGGAACTTATAATGAGTGTAAGGCGTCGGGGCGATCCAACCCTCCAGCACCGATACCGACCACGAAAAAAGTGCGCCCAAGAGACACCACGCAGCCCATCTGCGCGAATGGTGTCCGAAGCGTCGGAACCACCCACCGCTTGTGGAGCGCAACGACACTCCCTGACTCTTCGACGGACCTGGTTGATCTGAATCCGGCATAAAGAGGTACTGCATTCCTAGTTGTTGATGTAAGTCGGTGTGCCGGGTGGCGGCGCACCAAGAGGCGGAGCCGCACAGGCGGGTGCGGCTGGGCATCCGCCGCCCGCCGGATTGAGGCAGAGCAGCGACTGAGTCCAGCACTCGAAAGCGTTGTCAATGTACGTGCTGACCGAACAGTTGGGCCATGTGAACGTCCATGTGCGAGTCACGCCCCGACACACTTCGGCCGTGTAGTTACAGGAAGAGCATCCACCAACAGTCGGCGTGCAGAATATGAACACCCACGGGGCAGGGGTCCAAGTAATGGGAAAGGTGGGAACCCACGGGCCGACCGTGACATAGGGGAAACAAATGGCAGCGCACTTCGTAGCAAGATAGGCGTGCCCGGCCGCGACCCCGTCAGCAACCGAACTCGTGGCGCTGGCCTCAACTCCCTCGATCGTCTTCGCGAACGAAGTCAGTACATACCGGTCTTGGCACTCGCCCACCACCAACGCCTTCTCGAGCGGCACATCCGCTGCCTTGTAGCCTAGGTTCACCAGAATCTCGACGAGTTCATCCCGATCCACCATCAGCGCAATCATCCCCGCGAGCGGGTCGGTCGTAAACACGCCCTTGATGTATTCCACCGGCGAGGGCGGAGACGCTGGCGGTGTTCCGGGCTTGGGATCTTTGGTCGCCCAGCGCGAGTCCCACTCGTCACCGATGCCCAGGTCCAGTTTCAGCCTGTAGATCGCGTCCCATTGATTCTGGCTGTCCCAGGCCATTGCTTGCCAGGCGCTGTTGTCATCGGCCCCGCGGATGTACCAGATGGACGTGATGTTGTTGCCGGTGACAGTGTCCTTGTCCAGCAATGCCAGGAAACTGTGGACGTGGGCGAGCGCGCCGGGAGGGGCGGGCGCGGCCAGAATCGGAGTGAGTATCCAATCTCCCAGGTGAATCTGCGTTGCGGAGACGGACATCTGCGCCGTCGCCACCTTGGGAGTCACGCACAGAGCAACCGCCAGGATCAGGGCCAGGTATCGCATGGGACCGCCTCCTTGACTTGGAACTGCCAGATACTCTCCGCCATAGCCCTAGATGCGCGCCGAGGTGTGTTTGTGACAAGAAAATCAAAGATGGGGCAAAATAGTTTGGATTCGGGTGGTCCGCCGCCACTCCCGAACGAACGGAGGTCAGATGCCACTCCCCACTCCCCACTCCCACGGAGCGCCGCACCGGCAATCACCGCTCTGGAGAGCGGTGCCACCCAACGCCGTGAACTGTTTCAGCGAGATTGAACTGTAAGTGTGCTGCTGGCGCTGAGTTACGCACTTGCGCGCGTGGACGCGGCCTCCGAGCCGATGGTTGTTGTGCTGCAGCAACCAAGGCAAAGGAGGCCACGATGTACAGGTCATCGATTGGCGGCAGGGATGCCGCGCGCCCGCACAGCGGGCAAGTGCGTGCAGTGTATCGGCACGCGTTGGTCACGCTCATCACACCGCTCCTGCCGTCGCTTGCCGGCGGCCGCGGCTGGTCGGTGCTGGAGCTCGTGGGCGGATTGCGAGTTGCGTTGGCTTCAGAACGGCATCCGCAATACCCACTCCTCGGGAAGCACTCGTCCGGGAAGAGCCGCGACGAGGGGCCACATCCAAAGTATGAGCAGCAACA
>CAYMWG010000248.1:0-4548 GCA_964393765.1 uncultured Phycisphaeraceae bacterium | reverse complement strand
ATTCCGCGGCAGTCAACTTGAACACGTCGCCCACCGCCGCCCGGGCATTCGCAGGAAGCGCGATGTCAACCGCCTTAAGGTCCACGCCGACCACCATCCCCTTGTCGCCCACGCACTCCGCCGCGACCTGCAGCCATGATCCGGGCGCGCATCCTAGGTCCAGCACGCGGTCGCCCTTGCGGATGACCTGGCGGCGCTGCTGGATCTCCTTCAACTTGTACGCCGAACGCGCGGCGTAGCCGTCCTCCTTGGCCTGCTTGAAGAACCGGTCCTGCACCTTGCGGGCCTCACCCATGAGCCATCGTAGTTCGCAGCCGGCCCGACGCTCGATGCCCCCGTACCTACCATTTGACAGACCCTCTGCAAGGAAACTTGATGCCCAGCGCAACCGATCGTCCCCCGCCCGCCTCCCCCGCGCAACCCACCGGCGCGCCGAAGCGCCGTCTGATCAGGCAGTTCACGCCCTCCGAGCGTGTCGAGGGCATATTCACGATCAGCAACGCCCAACTCGGGCGCACCAAGCAGGACAAGCCGTTTCTCAAGTGCCTGATCGGCGACAAGACGGGGCAGTTGCCCGCGCGGATGTGGTCGATCGAGCCTGCCCTCTACAAGCGACTCCCGACGGACGGGTTCGTCTGGCTGGAGGGCGAGACCCAGCCCTACCAAGGCGAGTTGCAGGTCATCGTCCACAACATCGAGCCCGCCGAGCCCACGGCCGAGATGCTCTGCGAACTCATGCCCTGCTCCTCGCGCGACCCCGAGGAGATGTTCTCCGAACTCACGATGCTTCTCGGAACGCTCGTGCATCCCGCCGCCCGTGCGCTCGCCGGCGTATATCTCGCCGACCAGCAGTTGATGGACGCCTTCAAGCAGTGCCCGGCCGCCAAGAGCATGCACCACGCCTACCTCGGCGGCCTGCTGGAGCACACGCTGGGGCTGTGCAAACTCGGCGATGTGGTCTGCCCGCTCTATCCCAAGGCCAGCCGCGATGTCGTGCTCCTGGGCCTCTTTCTCCATGACCTCGCCAAGACGCGGGAACTCGTGTTCGACCGCACCTTCTCCTACAGCGATCGCGGCGAACTCATCGGCCACATCGTCGATGGCGCGATCATGCTGCACGACAAGGCCCAGCAGGTGATGCGGGCCACCGGCCAGCGACTGCCCCGCAACCTCGTGCTGGTCCTCCAGCACATCATCCTGTCCCACCATGGCGTGCCGGAGTTTGGCGCGGCGAAACTGCCTATGAGCCCCGAGGCCATGCTGGTCTCCATGCTCGACAATCTCGATGCCAAAATGTACATGGCCCTCACCGCCGCGAGGCCTGATACCACCATGACCGACGCGGGCGACCAGACGGGCGAGGCGCTCCGCGGCAACTTCACCGAGCGTCAATGGGCGCTCGATACCAAACTCTTCAGGCCCGATCCGCTCGCCGAGTGAACCGGGCATTCCCGGGGAGTGTTGTCATGCCGTCGGAAACGCTCGTGCAGGTCGATTTCGGCAAGCCCATCCCGCTCTTTCCGCTGGACCGCGTGGTCCTGCTGCCCCACGGCATCGCGCCGATGAATATCTTCGAGCCGCGCTACCGCCAGATGATCGGTGATGCGCTGGATTCATCCGGTCTGATCGCGATGTGCGTGTTCACGGCTGCACGCCCGATGGGCAAACCGGGCGCACGACCACCGCTCCGACCCGCGGTCTGTCTCGGGAACATCCTCAACCACGCCAAGCAGGCCGATGGGACCTACATCGTGATCCTGCAGGGCGTGTGCCGCGCCCGCACCGTTAGCGAGATTCCGCCCGATGGTGAGAAACTCTACCGGCGGGCGATGCTCGAGCCAGTCGGTGTCGGCGCGAGCGACCCCCACGCGGGCGCGATCCGCGAGTCCTTCGCGGACGCGCTGGAAGCCACACCGCTCCGCGAGTTGCGGAACGCCGCGGCGGTAGCCGGGTTCCTCCGCAAGCAGGACGTGCCGGCCGACGCGGTCCTGGAGTTGGCGTCGCTGGCATTGTTTGAGAACCTCGAAACGCGTTACCGCCTCCTCGCGGCGGGCGAGCCGGCGGAGCGAGCGCGGATTTTCTCCAAAGAACTCAGGGATATCGCCCGGCTGATACGTCTGGCGGGGCCGCAGCGGGAAGTGACTGCCCCCAAGGGGTGCTCGTGGAACTGAGCGGCGGGGACGGTCACCGGTTCAATCACGTTGAGGGTTGTCCTCATCAACCGTGCCCGGCTGGCCGGTGCCGGGGGGGACTGCGGCTAGCGCTTCGACGACCTTGCGAACATTCGGATTGTTGGACTCTGGATCCCACCGTCGCACATTCGACACGCCGCTGAACTCAAGCCCGACCATCCTGTTAGCAAAGTCATCGTAGGGTCGCGCTTCGAATGCTCCAATTCCTGATCGAAGTTGGGCGGGACCACTGGGCACAATCAACTGGTATGCCATTGACCCAGATGTGTTAAACACCCCGCACAGCGCGCGCTCAACTCGCACACTGTGAAACGACTCGCTCTCCCGATCCAGTTTCATAATGGCCGACACTACAGCGCCCGGTACAGCGTATCTACCGATGGGCGGCAAGAACTCAACACGCCAGGCAACCAGGAATGTCTCGTCACCATATGTGATCTCCAAGACCTCGCTCGGTCTGGAAAAGATCATCGGCGGGACCGGGCTGTATCCATGGAGCACACGCCATGACATCCCCAGCGAGCCCCAGGTGCCCACGCTCAGCGCCAGCGCGCCCACTCCGATGCAGAAGGCGGCCGCGAGACGCACGACCGCCCGGCGGTCTTTGGCATTGGTCACACCTCCGGCAGGCAGTCCACACTCGGGGCAGCGCGATTGACCCGTGCAGTCGTACCCGCACTCGGCACAGACGCCCAAGTTGCCGGATCGCTGCAATGCCAGGCGGCGCGCGAAGATGCGAGCGAGGCCGATGCTCCAGTACGCACCGATCGTCACGGGCAACAAAGCACCAGCGACGCTTACAGGCCCGAATCGAATCGGTGGCAACAGGTCAAATCCAGAATACTTTGCTGGATCGAGCAGCAGCCACCACGCGGGCGGCGTACAGCCGATCACGATCCAACCCACATGCCGGGTTGTCTGCCATCTCACCGTGGCCAGGGCCGATCGTTTGTCCGCACGCTCGCTCAGAGCAACGACGCGGCGAAAGCGCCGCTCAGAAGCGCCCGCCAGAACAGGGCACAATGCAAATACACAGCCAAGCCCGGCGACGAGCGTGATCCATTCAAATGGCGAACCCAGCCAACTTGTGCCCAGGGCGGACGGGTTGCCAAGCCAGAACCGCTCGCGCTGCGCGTCTGTCAGATAGTTTCCCAAGTTAATGAAATACCCGTGCGCGAATCGCCAAGCAAAGTTCGCCGTGAGTTCATCCGGTTTTGTCGTGCCCTCTTGCAAAATGTACTGTGTTGACAGGTAGTACTCGCATCGAACGTATTGGAATGTCCCCCCCGTGGCGCAGACGGCAACCGCGACGAGCAATGCGGCGATCATGCATCGCAGGAGAATTGACATCGGACTCCTCGTACTCACGTTTGCGGAGACCATTGTGTCGCTTTCCCGCATTCCGGGCACTTCGAGATCCCTGGAGTCGCGGAGAGGTCGTATCCGCACCTCTGGCAATCGGTGGGCCGGAGTTTCCGTCGCTTCACCCAAAGCCACGCGGCGGGTGCGCCGAAGGCGAGCGCGAGAGCCCACAGCGGGATGGCGAGTGAGAACACCATGCCGAATGGGTGGTACCCCTCAAGGCTGCCCCAGTGGAGCAGGGGATGGCTCCGATGGGCACGACCAATCCACGCGCTCGGCTCGCCAGGGTGATCCGCCCATTCTACCCCATAGTTGTAACTAAACACCAGGCACCCGCGAGAGAGTGCCATGTAATCATCAGTTCTCAGTTGCATACCCATTCGCCATCGCCAGGAAAATGCCCAGGCGGACAATGACAATATCGCAAGAATGGTCAGGAGCCATCGCAGCACGGACAGGGCTTTGGGTGAGATCAAGTTTCGCATAATGTGCTCAAGCATGGGGACGGCCGCAAGGCCGTCCCCATGTGTGCGTTCCTTCTGGCCTAATAGTGCCAGTATTGGGTGCAAGTGCAGCCGGTCATGCCGCCGCCCGGGGCGACTCCCGGCGTCACGGTGGGAGGAATATTCGGATGGGTGCCGGATCCAACGCCGAGGCAGCTCCCAGTGATGGGGTTGGGTGCGCAAGTGCATCGAACCTCTGTTCGTATCGTCGGACGGCGTGTGCCGCTCCCTGTTCCCGTGCTTAGGCAGGAGCAGTTGCCAGCCGCATTTAGAGTACACGTCCAATCTGTCCAATGGCTTGGGCGGCCATTGGGGGTCGTGGGCGTAGCCGGCGGTACCACGGGTGCCGGGGTCCAGCCCGGGGGTTGGGTCGTCCGCCACTGCGGTGCCGCGACGGCGAAGCACCCGCCAAAGGATGTGTACCTCACGCTCGTCCCCGCGACGTACCCGCTGTGCTGCGCCAGCAGAATGGTCGCATCCAGCGGCGACTC
>CAYMWG010000247.1:0-4549 GCA_964393765.1 uncultured Phycisphaeraceae bacterium | reverse complement strand
GGTCGGGCTGGGTGCCGTGCTGGTTTCTCTCCTGGTCATGGCCCGATCATAGGTCTCACCGCGTTGCGCCCCGGTTCGTACAAAGCACGTGCGCTGCCGGTACAGTGTCGCGATGGACCACACGCACCAGCGCCACCGCCTGGCGAGCGACACCGATGACGGCATGATCGCGGTCTTCTCCGGCCCCTCGGGTGTCGGCAAGACCACCATCACCCGCGCGGTCGAGCGGTCCATTCCCGGCGCGGTCTTCAGCGTCTCGGCGACCACGCGCCCGCCTACTTCCGCCGATGTCGACGGCGTCGATTACCACTTCGTCTCCGATGCGCAGTTCGAGGGCATGATCGCCCGCAACGAGTTCCTCGAATGGGTGGACCTGTTCGGCCGCAAGTATGGCACGCCCCGCCTGTGGGTGCAGGAGCAGATCGCACGCGGCCGCCTCGTCATTCTCGAGATCGATGTCGTCGGCGCGCACAAGGTCCGGTCGCAGGTGCCCGACGCCTTCGGCGTCTTCATCCTGCCGCCCAGCGAGGAGGCGCTGCTCGGCCGCCTCCGCGCCCGCAAGCGCGAGGACGAAGCGGTGATCCAGCGGCGCTTCGCCGAGGCGCGCCGGGAGATCGCCCAGGCCCATGCCGGGAACATCTACGACCGCTTCATCGTGAACGATGTGCTGGAGCGAGCCATCGACGAGGCGGTCGGCGCGGTGAACGAGCAACTCGCGCGAAGGCGCAGCCGCAGGGGGCCATAAGGCGCGCCATGGGGTTCTTGATCCCGCGTTATCGGCCCCCGCTCCTGACGTCTGCGACGGCTGGGCGTCCCCTGCCGCGTGCGACCACCAGACCGCACATCTTCACCGTCCGAGAGAGTTGAGGAGTTGTGCCGGGCCGTCGATGCACACGCCCAGTGGTCAGCGCGCCGATTCTCGCGCCCGTGCCGCGCCGGAGGTGTGTGTGGACAAGGCCAGCGTCATCGGATCCGTGATGGGTGTCATCTGCTGCGTGGTGGTGGGCTATATGGCCTCGCACGGGCACTGGATGATGTTCTACTCTGAAAAGGGCCTGATCATGGTGTTCGGAGGCACCATCTCCGTCATCTTCATGGCCATGCCCATGGACCGCATCAAAGAGGTGCCCGGCTACTTCAAGCGGTTCTTCTTTGACAAGGGCGCCAAGCCCGGCGACGCCATCAGGCTCATCAGCGCAATGGCGGAGAAGGCCCGGCGAGACGGCATCCTGTCGCTCGAAGCGGACATCTCGCAGATCAAGGACCTGTTCCTGGCCGCGGGCCTCAAGATGGCCGTCGACGGCAATGCGCCTGAAACGATCGAGTCGACGCTTCGCATGGAGGTCATGGCGATGCAGGATCGCCACAAGGCGGGCAAGAAGTTCTTCGACCTCATCAAGCTCTACGCGCCGGGCTACGGCCTCGTCGCCACGCTGATCGGCCAGGTCGGCATGTTCGGCGCGCTCGCCAGCGCCGACATCGGACACCTGGGCCACATGCTCGCCGTCGCCGTCGTGGCGACGATGTACGGAACCGTGCTCGCCAACGCTGTCGCAGGCCCCATCGGCGACAAGCTCTCACTCCGCTCAAGCGAGGAGATCCTCAGCCGCGAGATGATGCTCCAGGGCATCCTCTCCATCCAGGCCGGCGACAACCCGCGCGCCACCACCGAGCGCATGCTCGCATTCATCCCGCAGGTCGGACGCAGCAAGTTCAAGGCCGCGGCGTGAAGAAAATGGCAAGTGGCGAATGGCCAGATCGCTAACCCGGAGCCTTCGACCGAAGATGCTTCATCCCCGTTACTCCTCTCCTGTCTGCCATTTGAACTTTTGAGATTTGAGCCCCATGTCCAACTCCCACGACCACTCCGGCGATGACGGCCACGAGAAGGGCCAAGGCAAAGGCCATGGCGGCGGGCACGGTCATGGCGGCGGCGGCCACGAAGAGGGACACGAAGGTGCGCCCGAGTGGCTCATTTCCTTCGCCGACATGGTCATGCTGATCATGGGCTTCTTCGTCATCCTGCTTGCGCTGAACATGCAGAAGTCCACGACCGGCGGAGTCGGTGGCGAAGGCAAGAACCTTACCGACGATGAGCGACTCATGGAGCTCGCCATCGCGATCCGCGCGGGGTTCAACAACCCCGTCGACATGAACTCCGACGACCCCGCCGAGGCCGCGCTCCGCAAGCGCATCCGCGAAACCATCATGCCCGGCGACACGCTCCAGCCCGGCCCCGATGGCAACATGCGCGACGCCCAGGCGCCGCGCACCACCGACTACGTCAACATCACCTGCCTTGTCCTCTTCCCCGATGGCGAATCGACGCTCTCTGCCGACGCTATCGCCAGCATCATACAGACCGCGGGCCAACTCCGCGGCACGCAGTGGATCATCGAGGTCCGCGGGCACGCCAGCGCGGTCGAGACCGCCCGCGACAAGGTCCGGTCCATGAAACTCGCCTTCGACCGTTCCTTCGCCATCGGGCAGGAACTCGTGCGCGCGGGTGTGCCGTGGGACCGTCTGCGCATCGCCGCCTGCGCCGACAACGAGCGCGCTGCGCCCGCCCCCCGGGACGCCGCGGGCAACCGCTCCAACCAGCGCGGCGAGATCGTCGTCACCACCGAGCCCGTCGCCGCTGACCCCTACACCGTTGGCAGCGCGGGAGAGTGAACCCAAAGCCGGTCATGGGTTCTGAAGTGCTGGGTCCGGACCCAGGACTCGGCACTCAGACCCTTCCTTTCTCCAGTCTTCCACCCCCTCTCGCCGACTCCTGTCCCTGCCGCGCTGTTCCCGTTGCGCGCGAGCAATGGGAGCCCGCACATGACCATTTGTTATCGGTCCTTTGTCCACGAACCCGCGTTCGAGTCGCTCGCCGCGCGCATCGCGCTCGATGCCACGCTCCCACTCGTCACTATGCAGATCACCGACAGCGTGGTCGCCGAGGAAGGCCCCGACCAGGGCGCGATCCTCCTGCACCGCACGGGCATCCTCGACCAGCCGCTGTTCGTCCTCTTCCAGATCCAGCAACCCGACCCGCCCACGCAGCGCGGCGTCGCCACCAACGGCATCGACTACATCGGCCTGTCCTCCATCGTGCGCATCCCCGCGGGCCGGCGCACCGTCACCATTCCCATCATCCCGATCGATGACCTTGAAGTCGAAGGCGGCGAGGTCGTCCGCTTCACCATCCTCGACAGCGCGGACTACCGCCTCGACATGGCCAACCCGCTCAACCGGATCGGCACCGCCGTCATCCTCGAGGACGATTCGCAGCCGCTCGTGACCATCGATGCGCCGGACTTTCTCGCAGCGGAGATCGGCGGGGCCGATGTGAGCGCTGTCGATACCGCGCGCTTCGTCATCCGGCGCACAGGCGACCGCGCACTGCCGCTCACCGTCACCTACCTAATCCGCGGCTCGGCCACGCGGGGCGGCGACTACGAGTCGATCCCGCGGTCGATCATCATTCCGGCCGGTCGGCTGGCCGCGGGCATCATCATCCGCCCCATCAACGATGCGCTCTTCGAGGGCGATGAGACCGTCCGCATCATTTTGCAGCCCAGCGCCAACGGCTCCTACGGCCTCAACGCCGACAATCCCTCCGATGTGTCGTCGCACATCACGCTGCTCGACAAGCCCTTGGTGTCGCTGCTCGTCACCGACCCCTTCGGCACGCAGTTCCCGCAGGACACCGCGAGTTTCACGCTGCTGCGCACCGGGCCGACCGACCGACCGCTCCAGGTGCTCTACACCATGGGCGGGACGGGCGTGGCCGGGCAGGACTATCGCCGACTCCCGCAGGTCCTCATCATACCGGCGGGCCAGACCACCCTCCTCGTGCCGATCCGCGGCCTCGGAAACCAGCAGACCGGCCCCCGAACCGTCCGCCTGACGCTTGGCCTGGCCAACACCTACAACCTCAACCTCAACCAGCCCATGCTGTTGACGGTGAGCAACTTCGTCACGCTGCTCGATGAGCCGGCGGAGCAGTAAGCAAGGACGGGGTCCGGGTTCCAGCGTATCATGCTCCACCTTCCGGAGCCTTGCCGCAATGCCGCACGTTATCGCCGAGCCCTGCATCGGGACCAAGGACACCTCCTGTGTCGAGGTCTGCCCGGTCGACTGCATCCACCCGACCAAGAACTCGCCGGAGTTCGGCACGCGCGAGCAACTCTACATCGACCCCGATACCTGCATCGACTGCGGCCTGTGCGTCGACGAATGCCCGGTGAAGGCGATCTTCCCGCAGGACGACCTGCCCGAGGAATGGAACAAGTACATCCAGATCAACCTGGATTACTTCAAGGCCAAGGTCTGACGGCTTGGGTGGGGCCGGTGCTCGTGCCGGCTGTCCTCGACAAGCACGCTACACGCCGAAGACGTGGCCGTGAGTAGCCGGGCCAGGTTTTCGGCGGACTTGCACTCTTTGCCGAAGATTCGAGATCGGCCGGTCTTCACGCCGAAGGCGTGGCCGTGAGTAGCCGGGCGGTGGAGGAGGCTCTGCGACGACACCCCCGGAAGGCGATCACCCCCCCCCGCCCTCCCC
>CAYMWG010000246.1:0-4578 GCA_964393765.1 uncultured Phycisphaeraceae bacterium | reverse complement strand
ACCCCCCCGCCCTCAGCCGCCAAGTCCGCGCCGACCGATCCGGCCCGTGCCCTCGACGACCTCAACATCGCGGTGCGCGAGTTGATAGCCGAGCACGAGAGGCTGATCGTCGCTGTCGCGGCCCAGAAGAACGCCGTTGCCAGCGCCGACGGTGCCGGAATGAATGCGGCGATCATTCTGCAGGGCGAGAGCGCTCAGCGCATCGCCGGGATCGAACGCCGGCGAATCGCGGCCATCGGCGTGCTCGCCGCGCCCTCCAAGGCCGGCAGCCGCGTGCCGCCCGGGCAGGTGCGCCTCACGGAACTTGCCGCGATGCTTCCCGAGCCGGGCCGCGGTCGTCTGCTGGAATCGGCTGGGCTGCTCAAGGCGGTGCTCGAGCAACTGCATCGTGAGTACGCGGTGCTCAAGGAAGCGGCAGCGCAACTTGCGGCGCACCTGGAGGGGATCACCCGGCAGGTCTACGCCCGGCTCTCGCATACCGGCGCGTACGCGAGTTCGGGCTCGCTTCGTGCGCCCGTCCAGGTTGTGTCGTCACTCGATCTTCGGACCTGACCCCCCCCCGCCCCGGAGTCTCCATGAGCCTGACCGCCGCATTCCAGATCGGGCGCTCCGCACTGTCCGCGAGTTCGCTGGCGCTGCAGGTCACGGGCAACAACTTCGCCAACGCGGCGACGCCGGGGTACTCGCGCCAACTCGTCAACCTCGCGGGGATGGGGGATGCCCGCGGCGGGAGTTTCCTGCTTGGCCGCGGCGTGAGCGTGCAGGGGATCAACCGGCAGATCGACATCGCGCTCCAGGCGAGGCACTGGGCGGGCCTTTCGGCCGAGGCCAACGCCGGCGTGGACATGCAGTTGCTCTCGCAGCTGGAATCGACTCTCAACGAACTCACCGATACGGACCTGTCCAGCGAGTTTGGGCACTTCTTCGATTCCTGGAGCAGTCTGGCCAACAGCCCGGGCCACGAGGGCGGACGATCGCTGGTGGTGGAGCAGGGCCGGACGCTCGCGAGTTCCATGCGGACGCTGCGCTCGGACCTCACGGCGATGCGATCCGGGATCGACGCACAACTGGGCTCGACCGTGCAGCAGGCCGACAACATGCTCACCCAGATCGCGGAACTCAACGGCGCGATATTGGCGGCGGAAGGCGGCGGCACGGGCGGGGACGCGAATAATCTGCGAGATCAGCGCGATCAACTGGTCGCGGCCTTGTCCACGCTGATGGATGTCTCGGTTGTCGAGCAGGCTTCGGGCTCGATCGATGTGCTTGTCGGTTCGACGCCGGTGGTGCTGGGCACCACCAGCCGGGGGCTGGAACTCCAACGAGTGACCAATGGCGACCAGATTGATGTGAGCGTGCGAGTCCGTGCTGATGAAACCGAAGTGGAGATCAACTCGGGCGCAATTGCAGGGTACATCTCCCAGCGGGACGGCGCGATCCAGGACACCATCGACAGGCTCGACACCGTGGCCTCGCAACTGATCTACCAGGTAAACCGGGTGCATTCGGCGGGGCGTGGCCCGGATGCGTTCACATCGATGACCGGGGCGTTTGCGGTGGCACCCGCGGACCAGACCCGCGCCCTGAACGACCCGGCCAACACCTCGTTTGCCGACCTGCCGTTCGCTCCGAGTAACGGCGGGTTTCTGGTCACGGTGACGAACGCGGCGACCGGGCAATCGCAGACGGTGCGGGTGAACGTGGACCTCGACGGCCTCACTAACGCGGGCACGCAAGGCTATGGCGACGACACGTCGGTCGCTTCGCTGGCGGCGGACATCGACGGCATCGACAACGTGAGCGCGACGCTGAACGCGGATGGGACGCTGAACATTCAGGCCGCGGCGGGCTTCACGTTCGAGTTTGCGGAGGACACCTCGGGCGCGCTCGCGGCCCTGGGGGTGAACACATACTTCAGTGGGACCGATGCGGCCGACATCAATGTTCGGCAGGCGCTGGTGAACAATCCGCGGTTGCTGTCGCATGGGAGCAGCGTGAACGGCGAGTTCACCGACAACGGCGCGGCCCTCGCGATGGTCGGCCTGCGGGACCGGCCGGTGGCGGCGCTGGGCGGGCGATCCATCACCGAATCGTGGCTCGACGCCGCGCAGTCGGTGGGATCGAAGGCGGATGCCGCGGCGAATCGCGCGCAGGCATCGAGCCTCGTGCGGCAGAGCCTCGAGGCGCAGACCGCTGCGGTGTCGGGCGTGTCGATCGATGAGGAGTCGATCAACCTGCTGAACTACCAGCGGCAGTACCAGGGCGCAGCGAGGTTCATCTCGGTGATTGACCAGTTGACGCAGGAGCTGCTGGCGATTGTGTAGGGGGCAGGCACTAAGCACTCGGCATTAGACACTCAAACTTGCAGAACTCGAGGACCTTGATGGTTCTTTGACCTCCAACCTCCAACCTCCAACCTCCAACCTCCAACCTCCAACCTCCAACTTCCATCCTCCAACTTCCGACTTCAGACCTTGACATGTCCACCATCTCCCGAATCCCGAACTTGCTTTCATCGCAGGTGCTGCTTGCGCAACTGAACCGGACCAATCTGGCCCTGTTCCGGGTCCAGGAGCAGTTGACCACCGGCCACATCATCAACCGATTCTCCGATGACTCGATCGGGGCGTCGGCCATCAGCGTGCTGCAGGCTCGGCTTGCGCGGGGCGAGCAGCGAGGCCAGAATCTCACGCAGGCCGACAGCGCGCTTGGCTTCCTCGACGGCTCCTTGGGCGACGTATCCGACCACCTCAACCGTGCCCGGGAAATCGCATCGGGCCAGATTGGAGCGAGCGGAGAGAACGACCGGAACGCCAGCGCGGTCGAGATCGACGGGATGATCCGCGACCTGTTCACGCTCGCCAACCGTGAGATCAACGGTCTGCATATTTTCGGCGGTTCCACCCCGACGCGAACTCCGTTCATCGAGATGCCGGGCTTCGGAGGCTTTCGCTACGTTGGCAGCGGCAATGGTCTCAGAGCCGACCTTGATTCCGCTTCCGATGTGCCCATCACGCTGGGCGGGGATAACGCGATCGGCGCGACCTCCGCCCGTGTCCGCTCCACGCGTGATCTTGACCCCTCCCTCACCCGGGAGACACGCCTCACGGATGTTCGCGGCGGGCGCGGCCTAGGCGTCACGCCCGGCATCGTCGAGTTCTCGTTCGACGGCGGACCCGCGGCTTCAATCGACCTTACCGGAGCGGAGGATGTCGGTGACGTTCTCGACACGATCGCTGCGGCCATCCGCGAGTATGAAACCTCTAACGGCGTCACGATCCTCGGTCCGGGCGGCGTGTCGGTTTCGGGGGAAGGGATATCAATCGATGTGGTCGCCGGCCCGCCCGATCCGCAACTGACTTTCGACGATCCCGCGACCGGGCACACCGGGCAGGATCTGGGCCTCACTCAGGCCGCCTTTGAGGCCACGAGCCTGGTCGGCGTCGATCTCGATCCGAAAATCACGCTCCTCACGCCCATCTCCGCGATCGGCGGTCTGACGGTGCCGATGGATGGCATCCGCATCAAGTTTACGCTCGGGTCGAACACGAGCATTCGGGAAGTGGACCTCTCGTCCGCCCAGACGGTCGACGATCTGCGGGCGCTGATCGAGACCGCCGCGCCGGGTGTCCGCGTGGGGGTCGGAGCGGATGGACGGGGCCTTGACATCGTCAATGAGATCGCCGGGCCGTCGATGAGCATTGAGGAAATTGCCGGTGCTCCGAACACCGCCAGCGAACTCGGGGTCCGGACACTGGACCTGACGACGGTGGTGTCGGACTTCAACAACGGGCGCGGTGTGAGCATCAACCACGGGGCCGTTGACCCGGTCACGGGGCTGCCCGATCCCGCGCGGGACGTGGACTTCCGGATCAAGTTGGGGAATGGGCAGTCGTTTGACGTGGACCTCCAGCCCGCGGACATGGTGAGCGTGCAGACGGTGTTGGCCAGGATCAACCAGGCCTTCACCGATGCCCTGTCGCAACCGCCTGTGAACCCCGGTGCCCCTGCGCTCGTTGCGGGAGACTTCAACGCGTCCCTCACCGATGGGACGAACGGGATCACCTTTGTTCAAGCGACAGGACCGGCCGCGGCGGGGGCGATCGGGGTCGAGGCCCGCAACAACTCGGGCGCTGCAGAGGACCTGGGTCTGACGGCCGGCACATATGACGCGACGAGCGCAACATTGATAGCGCAGGACCGCGCAATGGTCCGGGTGGACAGCATCTTCACCGCGCTCATCGAGTTGAGGGAAGCCCTGCGGAGCGACAGCACCTCTGGCATAACGCTTGCTGGAGAGCAACTCGAGGGCATGGCGGATCGCAACGGCGAGACGCGCGCACTCGTGGGTGTGTACGCGAGCCGGATCGCCCGGGCGATCACGCGGTTGGACGACTCGCAGGTGACGGACACAAAACTTCTTGCCCGGGTGCAGGACATCGATTTCGCGGAAGCGGCCACCAGGTACACGATGCTTCAGACTCAACTTCAGGCGGCCCTCACGGCGGGGTCGCAGATCAACAGCCTCACGCTCTTGGATTTCATCGGCTAGCAGGATTGATTCACACGGGCTCGCGT
>CAYMWG010000245.1:0-4594 GCA_964393765.1 uncultured Phycisphaeraceae bacterium | reverse complement strand
CCGTCACGCCCGACTGGTCAAAGTCGGCGTTGCCCAGGAACCAGTCGGTCAGGAAGTCGAAGATGTCCTGAGAGGTCACCGAGCCGGAGTTGTTGTAGTCGGCCAGGCAGGGTGCGGGCGGCACAAACCCCGAGTCGATCGTCACGACGAACACGCCCTCATCCCGCGGCGTGCCGGAGCCGAAACTCGCCGCCATCGCGACGCGCCCGTCCTCCGAGATCGCGCTCTTGGGCGCGATGCGGAGTTGGCCGATCACCGGGAAGGTGCCGTCGCTGAGCGCGATGTTGTGGTTCCGGACCGCCAGGACGCGCGCCACGCCCGAGGGCGAGACGCCCAGCACGCCCAGGACCGGCGTCGCGCTGGGGTTGCTCGCCGGCGAGAACATCGCGGGGACGGCCGCGAAGCCGGAGGCGGTGATCTGCATGTCCGCGCCGTTGTTGACGTAGGACTTGAGGATGTGGCTGCCGATGGTCGTGCCCTCGCGCGCCAGCACCTGCAGGCCGCCCGCGGCAGTGTGGCGGAGCAGCACATCGTCGTTGCTCGTGGTCACGCCCGTGCCGGAGAGCACCGAGGTGAACATGACATGGTCGTCGCCCGCGGCTTTCATCGCCCGCGGCAGCATCGTGCGGACAAGCGTCGTGCCCGAGGGCAGCGCGGGGTTGCTGACGCCCGCACGGGCGATGAGCGTGTCGGTATTCGTGGGGCTGCGTTTGTAGATGCCGCGGCAGTTGGAGAGGTTTACGCCCGTGCCGGCGAAGTAGGTGCAGAAAACGGCATCGCCGTTGTACATGAGGGCCAGCGAGCCGTCGGTGGAGCCGACGCTCAGGGCATCAAACACCACGCCCGTGCCCGCCGCGGTTGCGGGACTACCGGCGCGGACCAGAAGCGCCACGCCCTCGTCGTTTGCCCGCCACAGCCCCGAGCGGTTGGCCGAAGTAGTACCGGTTCCGGCAAGCATGCCCGAGAACACCACATCACCCCGCGCGTTGACGGCGGGGAGGATCAGGGAGTTGGCGAGTGTGGAAAAGACCACGCCGGACGGCGTGCCGGGCGCGGCGGTCGCCGTGCGCGCGATGAGGTGACGTTCACCGGCATCGGTACGCCACACACACCAGTTGTTGGAGATCGGAACTCCGTTGATGAGGATCGAGCCCACTGCCGGACCGGAGATGCGGCCGCAGAATGCGCCCGGACCAAGTGGCCCGCTGGACTCGTAGGTCTCGTTCAGGAGCGCTCCGGTGATGTCCGGAGCGGGGCCGAACGACCAATAGGCGAGTCCAAAATTGGCGCCCTCGCGCACCCATGTGCCACGGGTGAAGGGCAGATCCTGCGGCTCTCCCTCGGGAGACTCGACGTATGCATTGACGCGGAGTTGCCCCCCCGTGCCATCAAAGACTGTTGCTCCGCTGAACGCCACGAAGCTGCCCACCGGGCTGGTGCCGGGGGCGAGTTGGCCGGCCCGGGCGGCAATGGTGGTGCCGACAAGGTCCGCTTCCCACAGGCTCTCGGCGTTGACGGCAGGGTCTACGAGCGGACCGCCAAGAGAAGCGGCGAACAGCGCTCGTCCATTTGCTCCGCCGGTAACGGCGTTCAATGTCTGGAAGAAAGTGCCCGCTTCAGTCCCCGGCGCCGGGTGTCCTTGGCGGGCAAGCAGTCGTGACTCATTGCTCGCTCCCAGCAGCCAAAGGCCGCGCTCCTGGAGCGGCGTCGCGCTGCCCTGGCGGAGTGAGGAGCCGACAAGAACCAGATCCCCGCAGAGTGTCGGCGCGGGCAGTGCAGTTCCGCCATTGTCGGCGAGCAACCCATAGAACGAATATCCCGGGGAACCCGGCGCGCTCAGCCCGGACCTGGCCGCAAGCCACGCGGTCTCGGCAACACCAGCGATTGCGGTCCCACTTATTGAGGGAATGAGAACGAACGCCACGAGACGCGCACTGACATAGCGCATAACAACTCCCCTAATCAAGGTTCACTGAATCAGGGGATTCAATCGCTCTTTTTTCTGCAGGGCTTCAGGCCTAATGACCGGGTTCGCGACGGTGCGAACCGGAGAGTCGTGCTCACTTCACATCGGGGTCCAGTAACAACGCGCTGGTGCAAGGCAATCATGGCCATCGCATACCTCATTCAGGTTAGAAACAAACAGACGGACGTAAAATCAGTCACTGAAATTCCACCAGTTCCGGTAAAAAAGCCCACTTGTGGGGATTGTTACATCCGCTCCACTCGGGTACACCACTCTTGGGGTGTTCGGGGAGCACAAACCGGCTCTGATGCAGGAGCCGCTGCGTTCGTGTGGATACGACTGCCCAAGGGAGTACGTTCGTGGCAAATCCGATGTGCAGGCGTGCGAGTGTGCTTGCAGCCCTTGTGTGTGTGCTTGTGATGGTGCTGATGGCGAGTCCGCGCGCCGCGCTCGGGCAGGCTCTCAACTGTGCGAACCAGACGGCGACTCCCGACTGCCCGTGCATGGGGTGTTCCTCACCCCCTTGCACGGGCTGTGCGCCGACGTCGGGTTGTAACCCCATCCCGGCAATCGGGTGTGTGAATCCCAACGTCCCCAATTCGCTGTTTATCGCCGGGGCGCCGCTGACGGACGCCCCGGGGAGTGCTGATGCGCTGGAAGCGGGTCGGCGGCTGCAGTGCGCGGTGCGGCACGCGCTGCTGACGCCGATACCGCGCATCTTTGTGTGCGGGCAGTACACCATCGCCGCGCCGGATCAGTCTGGCACGGATGTCGCCGCGTTTCTGAAGGTGAACAACGTCACACTCGAGATTATCGGGCTGACATCCGACCCTAACGAAGCGATCATCCAAGTCGCCGCGGGAGCGCCGGCGTTCCGCTTTTTCTTCGTCGAGAATGGAGGCAGACTGATTTTGACAGACCTGACGCTCATGGGTGGGCGTGCGAACACGGTCACAAACAGTTCCGGCGGCGCCATATTCGTTGAGCGGGGCACCGAAGGCGTTCCCAGCAGTCTCGAAGCCACGGACTGCGTTTTCGCGGACAACTTTGCGCGTGCAGACGGTGGCGCCATCCGCTTTGAGGACGGCAATCACGGCACGTCGGGTTTTCCCGAAGCACGTGCGAGACTGATACTCGAACGATGCAAGTTCGTCTCGAACAGCGCGGACGCAAAGGGTGGCGGCGTAGCAACCAGCGACATAATGGTGGCCACAGACTGCGAGTTCACTTCAAATTTCGCCGGGCAGGGCGCGGATCCCCAAGGGTCCGGTGGTGGCCTCTGGGCCAGCACGCGGACCATCGACTCACCGGTTGAGGTGTTTGTCCTATCGTCCGGTGACCTCCCAACAGGGGCCAAGTTTACGGGAAATCTCGCGGGTGAGGGCGGGGCTATATACCTGTCCAGCGTCGTCAACTGCGAGTTGGAAACGGTGACTTTCACGGGCAACAAGTCGCATACTCTCGCCGCGGATGACTCGCTCGTCGGCGGAGGTGCGGTGCGGGCGTTCCTCTGCGGCGATCTGTCCATCACCGATTGCACATTCGACGAGAGTTCTGGGAGCAACAACTATTCCGCGACCGACGGCGGGGCACTTCTGTGCGAAGAGTCTCCGACCCGGATCATCAACTCACGCTTCGAGGGTAATGTGGCTGCACGCAATGGCGGCACCGCGCGGATGACGGGGACGCAGTCGAGCCTATTGCGCCAGTGCGTTGTGCTCGGCGGCACGGCGGACTCGGGCGGCGGGGTGTTTGTCGATGACAACGCGGATGTCGCGTTCGACGACTGCGTGTTCGTCGGCAACACCGCGACAGGTGTCGGCTTGCGCAAGGGGGGCGGCGCGCTGTACCTTGGCGGAGGACGGCCGTTTCTTTACAACTGCGTGCTAAGGGGTAACTCCGCCTCTTTGGGCGCGGGGGTCTTCAACAACGGAGCCGGCTCGGCGATCCTTCACTGCACCGTCGTTGACATCGCGGGGTCCGGGCGAGCGATCCAGTTTGGCCCGAAAGCGTCGGACCCTGTTCTGGTCCAGAACTGTGTCGTCGGAGACGACTGGACCCTCGCTGCCCTGGACCGCGCTTTCGACACGACTCTTCCCGCGTGGGTTGTTGTCAACCACTCGGATGTCGAGATGGCCAACATCATGGCATTCAACGCGCAGATTGGCTTCCACAATGGGGTAATGGTTCCGTTCACCGCCAACATCAACTGCGACCCGCTGTTTGACCGGCTGTTAGACCCGGAGGAAGTACATCTATCGGAATGCTCTCCGTGCATCGATCGTGCGAGCGAAGAACGCTCCGGAGGACTGTTCATGAGTCCGCCGTCGGAGTGGGCTCCGCTGGTGAACAAGTTTTTCTTGGTCGACGAAACGGGTGTTCCGCTATCGCTGCTCTGCGGGACCGTTCTTGGCCGTTGCCACGGCGATTTTGACGACTTCACACTCCCCGGCGCAAATCCGGACGATCTCGACAACGACGAGTTGAACGACGTTGACAGCAATCCCATCATCGTTGGCACAGTGGCTGAAGATCAAACGTATCCGGGCCGGGCGCAGACATTCCGTCCACTGGCCTGCGAATCCGACATGGGCGCGGACGAGTTTGAGCGTACCGAAGACGACACAC
>CAYMWG010000244.1:0-4608 GCA_964393765.1 uncultured Phycisphaeraceae bacterium | reverse complement strand
CGAATCCCCGGCTCCCAGACCCGAACGCCTTCCAAGAAAAGTTCTCTTGGTGTTCTGTCACCCCGACTTGTTTCAGAGTGAAGCCCTTCGATGTGTACATCGAAGGGCTTTCTCGTTGGTGGGCCATGACTTGCAGCCCCAGACTGATTCTTCAATCGTCCCTTGCCCGAGGGCAGGTTTGCCTCACATTTCGGGTCAGTGTTGGCGGGATTTGAAATTCTCTGTCGGGATCGATACTGGAGGATCGAGAGCCGACGCCTGGTTAGGCTACGAGGATCACGACAGATGTGGCCTTGTAGCGGCTATGGTTGAAGCTGGAGCCTTCGATGTCAAAGTTGATGAAGTGTTTCGTCATGCACGGCATCGGCAGTGTCGGCGTGGTGGAGAAACCCGTACCGCGCGCCGGCCCGAACGACGCGATCATCCGCACGACCGCCGCGCTCATCTGCACCTCCGACACGCACACCGTCGCGGGCGCGATCGGCGACCGCCAGGGCCTCACGCTGGGGCACGAGGCCGTGGGCGTGGTCCACGAACTGGGCGAACTCGCGGCCGCCGCCGGGCTCTTCAAGGTCGGTCAGCGCGTGGCGGTGAACGCCATCACGCCGTGCTACGCCTGCGACAACTGCCAGCGTGGATACTCAAGCCAGTGCGGCGGCATGCTCGGCGGGTGGAAGTTCGCCAATCTCAAAGACGGCAGCATGGCCGAGTACTTCCACGTCAACAACGCCATCGCCAACCTCGCGCTGATTCCCGACGGCCTCACCGACGAGCAGGCCGCGTACTGCTGCGACATGCTCTCGACCGGGTTCGTGGGGGCCGAGCACGCGAACATCCCGATGGGCGGGAGCGTGGCGGTCTTCGCGCAGGGGCCGGTGGGCCTGATGGCGACTGTCGGCGCCCGCCTGCGCGGCGCGGGGCTGGTCATCGGCATCGAGTCCATGCCCGGCCGCATTGCACTCGCGAAGAAGTACGGCTGCGATGTGGTTGTGGACTACTCGAAGGAAGACCCGGTCGCCGCGATCATGAAACTCACGGGCGGCAAGGGTGTCGATTCGGCGATCGAGGCCCTCGGCTCGACGCAAACTTTCGCCGCGTGTGTGAGCGTGACGCGACCCGGCGGGACGATCTCCAACATCGGCTATCACGGCGACGGCGAGAGCGTGCCGATCCCGCGGCTGGACTGGGGCGTGGGCATGAGCGACAAAACCATCCGCACCGCGCTCTGCCCGGGCGGGTCCGAGCGTATGGGCCGTCTGCTGCGCTTGATCGAGCGGGGGCGCGTTGATCCGCTCGCCATGACCACGCACCGCTTCGCGTTCAAGGACATCGAGCGGGCGTTCAAAATGATGCAGACCAAAGAGGACGGCATGATCAAGCCGCTCATCTCCTTCGCGTAAGATTCCAGGGCGGCAAGGAGTTGTCCACGGGCAAGCGAAAAGTTGACGCCGATGAGGCCAAGCGGATCTGTGCCACGCTGGGTATCGACTGGGGCAAGATTGATCCGGGCCAGGTGGTGCCCGGTCTTGCACCTGTACGCCAGGTGCTCGCAGTTGTTGTTGAACAGGTCGTAGCGTTGCTCCCGCAGACGCGCCCACGCGAGCCGGACAGTCTCGCCCGGGTGCAGCGCGGTCCCGGGGGCGTACGCGCGGACCAACGACGGGCCGCTTGAGAGGAAGTCGTCGTGATGCACCCGCCGCACGGACATATGGCCCGTGCCCTTGCCACCGTACTCGATGATGGTGCCGTCGCCGAGGCCGATGCCGTGGTGGGTACACCGGCCCTACGGCACGAAGCGATGATCGCCCGTGACCACGGGGCCGGTTGCCGCTTTGATGGGGGGCGCCGGGGGGCGGGAGCACACGGGATCCGTGGTCGCTCACGCACCGCAAACCCTTCATACCCATCCTTCCCCTACGCTCACGCACTGCTCCGGCTCCAACTGCATTGAAAGGGGCCTACCCGTGCGTCACACCGAATCCCACCGTTCTCACCGCATCGGCTGGCTCCGCGCCGCGGTGCTGGGCGCCAACGACGGCATCGTCTCGACCGCCAGCCTGATCGTCGGCGTCGCCGCGGCCGATACCGCCCGCAGCGGCATCCTTGTCGCGGGCCTCGCGGGTTTGGTCGCGGGCGCGATGTCGATGGCCGCGGGGGAGTATGTGTCCGTGAGTTCGCAGGCCGACACCGAGGGCGCGGACATGGCGCGCGAGCGCCACGAACTGGCGACGCAGCCCGAGAGCGAGCACGCCGAACTCGCCGCGATCTACGTCACGCGCGGCCTCGATGACAAACTCGCGGGGGAGGTCGCTGCGCAGCTCATGGCCAAGGACGCCGTCACCGCCCACGCCCGCGACGAACTGGGCATCACCGAAGAACTCGCGGCCCGCCCGGTGCAGGCCGCCTTCGCCTCGGCCGCGACGTTCACCGTCGGGGCCGCGCTCCCGCTGCTCTTGGTGCTCGTGCTGCCCAAGGCGTATCTGGTGTGGGGTGTCAGCGGCGCATCGCTGGTCTTCCTCGCGGCGCTGGGTGCGATCGCAGCCCGCGCGGGCGGCTCCCCGGTGTGGCGAGCCACCGCCCGCGTGACGTTCTGGGGCGCGCTGGCGATGGGCCTGACGGCGGGCGTGGGCGCGCTCTTTGGGGCGAAGGTGTAGGCGGACCCGGAACCCATGAACGTCCGTCCGTCGCTTGGCGAGGAACGTTGCAGGGCGCGGCCGATCACCGTGGGGATGCACCCTCATGCGCCATGGCGTCCGCCTTGGTTTTGTGCACGGTGCCCTCGGGGTGGTTGGGCGGAGAATAGATCGTGTAGAGCTTCATGGGCTCGGTTGTGGATGAGTTGATGATGTTGTGCTCCGTGCCGGCGGGTACAACGACGGCCGAGCCGCTCGTGAGCGCGTGCTCGACCCCGTCCAGCACGGACTTGCCACACCCCGCCTCGACGCGGAAGAACTGGTCCGTGTCCGGGTGTGTCTCGCTGCCGATGTCCTCGCCCGGGGCGAGCGACATGACGACGAGCTGGCAGTGCTTCGCCGTGAACAGAACCTCACGGAAATATGTGTTGCTCAGTGCCTTTGACTCGATGTTGCCTGTGAATCCTTGCATGGTCAGAATCCTTTCTGCGCTCTGGCGCATTGCTCATGCCCGAACGCGAATGCGGCGTCGAGCTCCGAACTGGTTGGTGTACGCCGGTTCAATCGTCATTCTTCTTCCTTTCACCTGTCCCCTTCCCGCCCTCGTTCTCGGCTTCGCCAAGTTGCAGTGTGGTGCCGATGAGCGGAAGGGTCGCCGTCTGCGTCGCGCCGTCAAAGTTGCGAACCAGGCCGAAGGCCCACGCGCCGGCGATGGCTAGGAAGACGATCGCGACGATGGGCTGGGCCGATCTGATTGCATCCGTCGGCTCCGCGTCCTTCTTGCCGTGGATCATGCTCGCGATGATGTTCTCGCGGTGGCGGATTGTGTGCAGCGCGACGCCCAGGATGTGGGCGACTACCACGCCCACCGTGACGTACGACAACACTTCGTGGATCTCCTTCACGCTCTCGTTGCCCTGGCCCATCATGAACCCGGTGACGGCGAGCGCGAGCACCAGCCCGAGCATGGCGAAGATCGCGTAGGCCGAGCCCGGGTTGTGGCCGAGGAAGCGCTTGCCGTCGCGCAGGAAGACGCCCTTCATATACGCGATGACGGCCGCAGGCCCAAAGACAATCGTGCCGAACCGCGAGTAGCGCGGGCCGACCCGCCGCGCCCGGTTGGTCGAATTCAAGCGCGATGAGAACCGCGTTGAATGCCCTTCCTTCACGTCAGGTTGGAAGCGGAAGCCCCGTGCCATGAATCGTTCAGGTTCCGGATCGCCTCTTCGGCGGCCCCGGCGTTGACCACTGGTACCTCGTCCGCGGCCAGATCGGCGACCACGGCGTGGGGCAGGAGCTCGCTCAGGGCCATAATGAGGGGCGGGTATTCCTGGATGTGGCGGAGTGTCAGCGCCGCGGTCGCGGACTCGTTGAGGGCCAGCGCGGTGGTATGGAGCATGGTGGTGCAGGCGGTGACAAAGCTCAGCGCCGTGTAGTCGTCCCGCAACATGCGGGCGGCCGTCTCGCCGCGCATCTTGCCGTAGAGACCGGCCAATGCCCCGGTCACAGTGCCCAGCATGTCCTTCAGCACCCCTCCCGCGTTGGTCCCGCCCATGGCCTTCACGTGCGCCTCAAGGTCGGCGTGATGGCGGATGAGGACCGAGTTAAGGTTGTCGATCACGCGTCCGGCGTGAGCAATCCGCCGGAAGTCGTCGTCGCCAGCCTGCTTGCCGACCGCCTTCGACACGTGGTCCAAGACAGCGATCAGGTCGCCTAGGTAGCTGCGGACGGTCTCTTCACGGGTCGCGGTCATCGGAGATTCCTTTAACGGATGGTGAGTAGGAGCCAAGCCGTCTGAGCGGAGGATCCTGTGCCAGAGGGGGGAATGAGGCAGCGAAACAGCGAGCTTCGACCTTGGTCTTGGGCTTCAGCAGGTGGCTGGGCTGGAGCGTCAGCGAATCACAGTCCTTACTTTACTTAGGCATCAGCACCGAATCGATGACGTGGATCACACCGTTCGTACACTGGATATCCG
>CAYMWG010000243.1:0-4619 GCA_964393765.1 uncultured Phycisphaeraceae bacterium | reverse complement strand
GAGGGAGCGTGGGCGATTTGGGCGATTCCGTTGTGTTCGCACCCGTCGTCTCTGATGATGCCCATGCCCAGTTGCTTCTCGCCGCGTTCGCGCTCAGCGCATCACACGACGCCCAGGGGCTGCACCTCATCGCGACAGTGCCGCTCGCACGCACGGCCTCCATGTTCGATGCCTATCAGTCCGTCGCGGCCAGCCCTTCGATGGCGACCGCAAGTTCCGGTGAACCGGGGAGCGCACTGGTCTTTGCGTCCTTGCACGACGCGGTCGTCCTCGTCACGGCCTCAGCCAATCCAGTTCCGAGTGTTTCGGTGCAGCGGCTGGTCAGAGGCACTTTCGCGGCAACGTTCATTTCCCCCTCGCACGCCGAAGCGACCACGGTTGGTTTGGGCGGAAGGGGCATTCTGGCGAGTACCGCCGTTGACACGACCTATCAGGAAGCACCGCCCTGGTTCAACGACAAGCAGAATAAGGACTCGCCGCTCCCACCCGCATTGGTGTGGCCGGAACCTGGGGTATTTCGAGCCACGAAGTCAGCGGTTTGGGCGTATCTTGCGCTCTTCACGCACACTTCACGCCCCGGAAAAACGTTTAGAACCGTTTTAATCCCGGCCCGATAAGTGTTTTCATGTGGGAAATTTAGGGTAGTGTCAGGACACGATCCTGTTGTAAGTGCTTGAATAGTAGGGTTTTACAGCCGGTTTAGGGCTTGTGCGGCCTGTGGAGCCACCCCCGCTGCGCAAACTCGGCATCGATTTGATGTAGATGGTTGACAGTCTCGGCACCTTGATGTACATTCTGCCCGTCGTTGTTGTGGCTTTTCCCGTCTCTGCAATCAATCCCAGATCTGAAGGAGATTCCTGTGAAGAACATTGTCCTTTCTGCTCTTACTGTTGCGGCGTTCGCTGGTGCGGCTTCCGCCCAGACCATCGAGTTCCGCTGGGTCGAGCGTCACGGCCAGACCTCCATCCCCGCTGGTGCGGTTCCCCTCGTTGGCGATTCCGCCGTTGTGGGCACCGGCCTTGACGCGACGATCCTTCTCGCCCTCGAGGCCCGCGTCTCAGGTGGCAACGCCATCGGCATCTCCACCTTCGGTGGCGACGTCAACACCAATCAGGCTTACCTCTCCGGCAGCGCCTTCTTCGGCACCGGCAGCACCCAGGGTGGTGCGACCCCCGGCACACGCGTGAACAATACCCGCTCGAGCGCTGTCTTCGAGACCAACTACGTCGGTTACGTTGACGTCAACGGCGACCCGCTCGGCACCGGCCGCGGCGTGTTCAACCCCTTCCGTCAGATCGCGAACCTCGGCGACAACGCCCAGGGCGTCTTGAACGACACCAACGCGAGCCTCGCCGGTCTGCAGCTCCCCGCCACCAATGTTGTTCAGCGCATCTTCGGCAACATGGCCAACGACGTCTTCCTGGACAACTCGGCGGCTGCTGAGTTCGGCCTCGTCGATGCCGATGCGGATGACGATTACATCCCCCTCTTCATCACCCGCCTTGATGTGACGAGCCTCGAGCTCCGCACGATCACCATCACCTACGCTGGCTTCATCACCGCGTTCTCCAGCTACGCTAACGGCCAGCCCGTCGAGTCCACGACCTCCACGATCAGCACGACCTACACGGTCAGTGTTGTTCCCGCCCCCGGCGCTGCCGCCCTCCTCGGCCTCGGTGGTCTCGTGGTGGCCCGTCGCCGCCGCGCCTAAGCCTCCGTCAGGTTTCGTAACAGTTAGAATCTCGCAGGAGCCTTGGGTATCCCCCAAGGCTCCTGTTGTTTTTTGGAGGCATTCGCTCCAGACCGTATCACCCCAGCCGCACACGGTTCCGCAGCGTCCCCAGGCCGCTGCCCGCCCCGCTCTGGAGAGCGGGGGCACCTTGGGTAGTAATCTCGACCTCCACCTCGTCGCCTTCCCGGAGCCACTGCGGGGGCGTGCGGGCCATGCCCACGCCGCCGGGAGTGCCGGTGAGGATCACCGTGCCCGGAAGCAGTGTGAGGCCGCTCGAGAGTTCGCTGATGATGGTGGCGATTGGGAACACCATGTCGCTCATCGGGGCGTCCTGCATCACCTTCCCGTTGACACGCGTGACGAGCCGCAGGGCCTGCGGGTCGGGGACTTCCGCCGCGGGCACGATGCGCGGGCCGAGGGGGCAGAAGGTGTCGAAACTCTTGCCGCGCCAGAACTGGCCGCCCGCGCCCTGCTTCTGCCACCACCGTGCGGAGACGTCGTTGGCGCAGCAGTAGCCCAGAACATGACCGAGGGCTTGGGCTTGCGTCACATCTCGCGCGGCGGTCCCGATGATCACCGCGAGTTCGCCCTCAAAGTCCACTTGGTCACCACCCTTGGCCGCGTCCTGGCAGGCCTTGGGGATGACGATGTCGTCGCCATCGAGGCACGCCGCGGCGGGGTTCTTGGTGAAGACCAGGATGCTCTCGGGCGGGGCGAGGCCCTGCTCCCTGGCGTGCTCGGCGTAGTTGCGGCCGATGCCCAGGATGGTGTGGAAGGGGACGATCGCGGCGTCGGTTCGGACGCCCGCGCCGACCGAGGTGCGGATGAGGTTCATGGGGCGAGTTTATCAGAGCCCCGAGCGCGAGCGACGGGTTGTGCGCTCGTACCCGCTTTGCAACAGGGCTCATGCCAAACTGGAGATGCGTCCGGCGCGCCTCGTCGCCCGGGCTCCGGGCTCCGCCGGAAAAATCAGTTCTTGCCCGGGCTTGGCGCTGGCGCGATATGCACGTCCTGTGTCGGCGGCTCGGCAGGCTTGACGGGGGCCGCGCTCTCATCCACCGGCTTGGGCGCGGGTCGCGGCTGGTTGTAGACAAAGTCGGTGAGGCCCGACGCCTGGAACGGTGTCACCACGCGATCGGGCGTTGCACCCATCGAGCCGCCATTATCAACCCCATCGGTGCCGACCGAGTAGAGGAGGAAGCCGCGCCCGTGCGCATCCTCCCCGGGCGCGAGCAACCGGTAGCCAAAGGGCTTGCCGTTGGTCGCGTCGAGCGGAACTTCGGGCACGATCGACGGCGCAAGTTCAGCGAGCGTTGCCGGGTACGCCCACTTTTCGGCGTGGTGGATTTCCAGTGCAAGGATGAGGCGTGTGGCCGCGAGATCGGCATCGATCTGGTCGCGCGACTGGAGCGCCTTGCCGAACGCGGGGACCATCAACTCAAGAATCTTGAATCGCTGGAGGCCCGCGGTCGGGTCTGGCGCCGTCATCGCGGCCCGCTCCGCCCGCGTCATCGCGGAGACTTTCATGAAGTGGTCGTAGATCTCGTTGGCCCGGGCCTCGGTGCTGCGCCGATCCGGATGAAGCAAGCCGAGAACGTTGAAGACCCGGAACGTCTCGGCCCGCACGGGCACGCCAAAGGTCGTGCCCGCGGTGTCCATTCCAAACTCCGCCGCGGCAGTGGGCAGGAACCGGCCATTGCCGCCGCCATCGTCGCTGAAGGTGCGCTGGATGGTGTCGAGGCTGAAGAATCGTTCGGTATCGAACACCGGGCCAAGCGACGGCAGTTGCTGGCGGTCCATGGCGGCGAGCAGGTCGCGGGCCGCGGCGGCAGTCGGCGGGTGTTCGATGAGTTCGTGTCGCAGTTCCCCGCAGGCGAGCGCGTCGATGGCGTTGCCTACCAGGGCGTCGATCAGCGTCTGCTGAGCACCGAGAAGCCGCGCGCTCGCAAGACTCTGCTCGAAGGCCGCGAGACGCTCGGCATCGTCGCCCGCGTTCGCGGCGAGGGCCATCCTCGCGGCGTTCATGCGGGCGATGGACCGCATCTGACCCAACTCCGGGAGCAGAACGTTGATGAACGCTCCCTCCTGGGCCGGACGTGCCGCGAACGTAATCTTCGGCAGGCGCGCCAAGTCGTCGAGCCCGCCCAGAGCGCGGAACTCGGCGATCCATTCGGTCGCGGCGGCGATGGTGTGCTCTCGTGTCGTGTCTTTGGATGCCTCCGCATCGGGCCGGTAGAGCAGCGTGAAGTCGAACGCGATGAGCGGCCAATCGGGGTTTCGGGCCTGGACCGCCTCGCGCGCGGCGGTGTGCTTGGCCGCGATACGCCCGATCAGGTCCCATTCGTTCAATGCATCGGGGGGCATGTTCTGGCGCTTGCGGACGAGTTCGTGGGCCTTGGCGCCGTAGTCGACTGTGACCTTGGGGTCGGCGTACATCACTGTGACGAGGAACGCGACGCCGAGGCCGAGCAGCAGCAGAACCGCGATCGCGGCGAGTTTGAGAGGGGTGAGCCAGGGCTTTTTGTGGGAGAAGTCGTGCATGAGGAGGTCGGAAGTGGGAAGGGGGAAGTGGGAAGTGGGAAGTGGGAAGTGGGAAGTGGGAAGTGGGAGCCTATTTCTTGGCATACTCGAACACGCCGCGGCCGGACTTGACGCCCAGCCGCCCGGCCGTCACCAGTTGCTTGAGGAGCGGGCACGCGCGGTAGCGGTCGTTGTTGAGGCCGTCGGCGAGCACATCCATGATGTGGACGCAGGTGTCCAGCCCGATGAAGTCGGCAAGGTTGAGCGGCCCCATCGGGAAGTTGCAGCCCAGTTTCATGATGCCGTCGATATCCGCGGGCGTGGCCACGCCCTCCATCCATGCGTAGAAGGCCTCGTTGATCATGGG
>CAYMWG010000242.1:0-4642 GCA_964393765.1 uncultured Phycisphaeraceae bacterium | reverse complement strand
GCGCAACCCGTCGCTTTGGGGGGGCGCTCCGGGTTCTAACGCTCCTCCCGCATTCCCCAACCCACCATCGCGTGTAGGCTTGCGCCGCCATGACCGCCGCATCCTCGGACATCTCAAAGATCGACCTGCTCCGCGAACTCGGGTTCGGCGGCGAGCCCGCCCTCTACGATGCGGCCCTCCAGTCCGCGGGTCTCTCCAACCCGCGCAAGCCCCGCATCGCGGTGTCCAAGCGCGAAGCCGTCGCCGCGGTACTCGCGGACACCTTCATGCGTGTGTGCTCGCGCGGTGACTGCTCCAATCGTGCGCGCGCGGAGGGTGGGTCGGGAGGTCGAACGCCCGTACCCGCGGCGAGCCAGGCCGACTGCGAGATCTGCGGCGGCTCGGTGAATCGCGGAAGCACCCAGGCGATGTTGGCCGCGTTCGCCGCGTGCGGCTGGACGCGCCTGTGCGTAGTCGGCGGCTCGCCGTCAACCCGCGAGGACCTTGGGCGGCTTCTCGGGGACCACCTCGGGCTCCGGCTCATCGACGGCACGCGCGCCCGCAACCAGGCGGAAGCGGACGCCGACTGCGCATGGGCCGACCTCGTGGTCCTCTGGGGCTCGACCGAACTTGCCCACAAGGTTTCGGAGCGGTACCGCGGCAGAAATGTCATTACCGCGCCCCGCCGCGGCGTGGCGGACCTCGCACGCGAGGCCGCGACGGCCGCGTCCCGGGCTAGTCTGCGTTCAACTGGTCGATGAACGAGTTGGCCTCCACGATCGCCGCCTCCATCTCCCGGACGAGCGCGGCGACATCGCTCTTTACCTGTGTCACCGTCTCCTGGAGAGATGCCACAGCCCGCGCATTCAGGTTGTGCTTCAGGAACAGAACCTGGTCATTGAACGCCGCGAGGACGGGCTCCATCTTTGATTCCGCCGTCTGCATAGCGTCCACGAGACGGTCGTATTGAACCCGTGTCTGGTCGAGTTGCCGCTCGCTGGCAAGTCGCATCGTGTCGCTGGAGTATTGCCCGAGTTCCTCTTTCCACTCGCGGAACAATGCCTCGCCAACCCGCTCGACGCTCTCGATGCGGTCGGATACCGTCTGGGCCCGCGACTTGCTCCGGTCGAACTCCTTGGTGAGCGCCGCGTAGCGTGACTCAAGATCCTTGACGTCCACCCCCGTCACCGCGATGAACTCGGCGAGCGCGGACTCGAACTGCACCTTGGCCTCTTCCTGGCTGTCGCGAGCTGACTTCACCTTGTCCGCGAGTTGCTCGCGCTTCGCGTAGCCAAACTTCTCTGCGAGTTCGATGCGTGTCGAGGCGCAGCCTGGCATCGCGCCGGCCAGCACAAGGATGACGAGGCCCGCGCACACAGGGGTTCGATTCATCAGACGGTTCCCGAACGGTCAGGCTTGATGCACCTGAAGACCCACGCGGGCGGTGCATTGCCTGCCACAAGCCTATCCGACTGGATCGGCCCGATCGCACTGGCGACCTCTTCTCGCAACAGGCGGCCATGATGGAATGCCGTCGGCCAGTACGTCACCTGCGCGAACACTCCGCCCGGCCTCAGCATGGTGGACGCCGCGTCGAGAACACCCTGAAGGTCGCGATGAGACAGGAGTTTCAAGGGCAGTGCACTGAAAACCGCGTCGAGCGCGCCGATCTCACGCTCCAGGCACACCTCAACCAGGTCCGCGGCATCGCGTTGCGCCAGGTCGACGTGGGGCAACTTCTGGCGGAACTGCGCGGATAGAACGGGGCTCAGTTCCACCGCCGTGAACGAGCAGCGCCTCGGGAGTGCTTCCAGGAGGGCCTGAGTCAGCACGCCATCACCGGGTCCGAGCTCGACGGCCGCACGCCAACCGCTTGTTTCGAGGTCGCGGACCATGGCCCGCGCCACGCCGGGAGAGCAGGGAAAAAGCGTCCCCATCTCACGCGGCGAACGGAAGAACTCCCGTACGGAATTCCATGCCGACGACCGCGGTGCATCTACCCGGACAGGCATAGGGGTTCGTTGAGCGGATGCCATGGAAGATTGGAGCATCTGGGATTCCTGTAGTCAATCGGAACGGTCGCTTCCAAACCATGTTCGCCACTTACCTTCGCCATATACCCAACCACAGATGAAGTTCCTATCATCTTCGTGACGCCACTGGGCAGCCGCGAGACCTCGTGAGGCTTTGCCGGGTGGCCAAGGAGACTTGACAATGCGAAGTACAGCGGCAGTTCTGATTCTCGGTTCGGCCTTCGTTCTATGTGCGTGCGAGGAGCGATCCGGAACCCCCACGCCATCGGGCGGCACGGCGAACGCCCCGATCGGAGGCGTGAGCGGGGCCTTGGACACCGCCAAGGGCACGGTCTCGGACGCCTTCAGCAATATGCGCGATCAGGCGGTCGCGGCGATGGAGCCTCGCCTTGCTGATGCGAAGGCACAGGTCGCCAAGTTCCGCGACAAGTTGGCCGCGCTCCCTGAGACCGCGAGACCGACTGTCGATTCCGCCATCGCGGAGGTCGAGAAGCAGATGACCGCGGTGGGAGAGCAGTTGACCAAACTGAAAGCCGCCGGCTCAGACAGTTGGCAGTCGATCTCAACCGAGTTAGGCGCCGCGATGGACAAGGTCGGGACAGCCATCAAGGACCTTGCCGCGAAGTTCCCGTCCTGATAGGCCTTGCTCGAACACCACTTCTGGAGGCAGCAAGATGGGATTTGTCAAGGAGTTTCGCGAGTTTGCGCTGCGTGGCAACGTGATGGACATGGCCGTGGGCGTGATCATCGGCGGCGCGTTCGGCACGATCATCAACTCGATGATCAACGACGTCATCATGCCGGTCATCGGCATCGCCGGCAAGGCCGATTTCTCCAACATGTACATGGGTCTCAACTCTGCCGCCCGCGAGGCCATCGCCAGTTGGCCTGCCGCGCACAGCGGGGCGATCCCGTCACTGGTCGAGGCGCGGGCGCTCGGGCCTGTCCTGGCGTACGGCAACTTCATCACCGTCGCCATAAACTTCCTGATTCTGGCCTTCTGCATCTTCCTGATGGTCAAGGCCATGAACACCGCCCGCAAGCGATTTGAGAAGGAATCGCCCGCGGCGACCCCTCCCGGCCCGACTCCCGACCAGAAGTTGCTGACGGAGATCCGCGACCTGCTGGCGCAGCGCCGCTGACGGATCGTTCCGAAAGGCCCGCAGTCTCAACGACCCCGCTTGCGCAGTGCAGGCGGGGTTTTTCTTTCCGGATTCGTAGCCGTCAACGGTCGCCCGTGGCGATAACGGAAGCCATGGCGAGCGAGTCGGTGTGGGTGAGCGAGAGAACCCACGCGGTTGCGCCGAGCCTGGCCGCGGCGGCCTCGGCGGAGGCGTGCAAGGTGAGTTTCGGCGCGCCGCTGGGGGCAGTGAGGACTTCGATGTCGGTCCAGGCGATGCCGCCGGTGAGGCCGGTGCCGAGGGCTTTGAGGACGGCTTCCTTGGCGGCGAACCGCGCGGCGAGGTGCTCGATGCGGCGACGGGATTCGGCTTTGTGGGACTGCTCGGCGGGCGTGAAGCAACGGTCGAGGAATCGCTGGCCGTGCTCATCGAGCATCGCGCGGATGCGAGAGACTTCTACGAGGTCGATTCCATGGCCGACAATGGACATTGACGATGATAACGCTTGTCATTCATCAGAGTAGGAGCGCGCGCGACGGGCTCTGGGCTCTGACAAGGCCCTGACGCTATTTCTTCGCAGCAGACTTGCGCGCCTTCTTGGGGGCTTCTTTCGCGGCAGGCTTGGCCGGCTCGGCCGTTGCGGGCTTTGGCTCGCTCTTACCTTCGGACTTCGACTTCGGCTTACTTCCAGTCTTCGATTCCGATTTGGTGTCCGAGGGAGTGGCCGCCGCGCCATCCCCGGCGGGCTTGGATTCTGTCGCGGGCGCTGAGGCCTTGCTATCGGCATCAGCAGACTTCTTGTACGCTTCGGAGCGGTAATCCGTCTGGTAGAACCCCGATCCCTTGAAGATGAGCGCAGCGCCCGTGCCAATGAGCCGCTCCAACCGCGACTTCCCGCACTTGGGACACTTGCGCAGGGACGGGGCCTTGATCGACTGGAACTCCTCGAAGCAGTGCTTGCAGGCCCGGCACTCATACTCATAGGTTGGCATGCGAGGCTTACTCCGGCTTGGGGGCTACACCAACCTTGGCGGAGCGAATGACCCGGTCGCCGAGCGTGTAGCCGGGCTGCATTGTCATGCTCACGCGGCCAGGCTGGACGCCTTGAACCGCGAGTTGCGTGATCGCAGAGTGCTTGTTCGGATCAAACTCGTCGTTGGGCTGCGGGCACACCAGCCGCACGCCGTGTACTTCCAGCGCGCGAAGGAGTTCCGAATGGATGGCTCTGACGCCCACCAGCAGTTTGGCCGAGGCCTCGTCCCCCGGCTTCTGCACAAGCGCCAGGTCGAATGTGTCGAGCACCGGGAGGATGCTCCCGAGAACGCCGGTTACGCCCTGGCGGTGCGCTTCGGCTTCGTTCTGCGCAGCCCGCCGCTGGAAGTTCTGGAAGTCCGCGGCCGCGCGCTGCCAGTTCACAATCGCCTCATCGCGCTCGGCGGTGAGGCGGTCGATCATCTCGGCGGTCGCATCGGGGTCCACCTCCCCCGGTGCGTGCTCGGCGCTCGCGCG
>CAYMWG010000241.1:0-4677 GCA_964393765.1 uncultured Phycisphaeraceae bacterium | reverse complement strand
CCGTCCCCATCACCATCCCCGGCTGCGTCACCGGTCCGCTCGCCTGCGCAGGCGATGTCACAGTCGGCGAAGCCGACAGGTCCGGCTTGCTCGCGTCCCTCCCCTTCACCGGCTCACTCTTCGCCAGCCCGAAGTCCAGCACCTTCACCTTCCCCGCAGCGCTGATCTTCACATTCCCAGGCTTCAGGTCCCGATGCACCACCCCCGCATCGTGCGCCGCCTCCACCCCCGCCGCGATCTGCGCGCACACCTCGATCGCCTCTTCAACCTCCATCGCCCCTCGCCGCAGCCGCTCCACCAGCGTCTCCCCGTCCACGTACTCAAGCACCAGGTACGCGATCCCCTGCGCATCCCGCTCGACACCGTAAATCGCCGCGATATTCGGATGATTCAGCCCTGCAAGCGTCCTGGCTTCGCGTTCAAATCGCGCGATCCGCTCCCCCGATCCGCCTCCCTCATCCATCAGTGCCTTGATGGCCACCTGCCGGTCCAGCCGCCCATCCCGCGCCAGATACACCACGCCCATGCCGCCACGGCCGAGTTCCCTCTCGATTGCATACGGCCCGATCTGGGTCGGCTGTTCACCCACGTTGGGCAAAGTATACTGGAAAGGCCCGGGCCCTTCAACGCTCCGCCCGCTCCCGCCTGTGGCCCGAGGGACCCAGCGGCCGATACCATCCGCCCTATGCCATCACTCGACGTCGTCAGCAAGATTGATTTCGCGGAACTCGACAACGCGATCAACAACACCAAGAAGGCGATCGCCGCCCGCTTCGACTTCCGGAACTCGCCGGTGGAGATCACCGTCGACAAGAAGGAGAAGCAGATCCACATGCACGCCGCGGACGGTGGCAAACTCGACGCCGTCAAGGACATGTTCGAGTCCGCGATCATCCGTCGCGGCCTGCACATGAAGAGTTTCGAGTTCCAGGAGTCCGAGCCGGCACGCCACAGCGCAACGGGCGCGATGAAGCGCGATGTCAAACTCAAGGAGGGTCTGACGCCCGAACTCGCCAAGCAGATCACCAAGATGGTGAAGGAATCGAAGATCAAGGTGCAGGCGTCGATCCAGGGCGAGGAAGTCCGCCTGACGGGCAAGCAGATCGACGACCTCCGCACCGTCATGACGATGCTCGACGGCGCGGGCCTGGCGCAGCCGCTGCAATATGTGAACATGAAGAGCTGAGCCTACCCGCTCAGGCCGTTCTCCACCGCGCATCCCGCGCTTTGCACCAACGCCGCGGGTCGGCTCTCACCGGCCCGCGGCACGCAACCGCGCGATCAGTAACTCGACGTCTTCTTCGTGGTCTTCTTCTTCGCTTTCTTCGCGCCGCCCGAAACCTGCTTCAGGTTCGTCGGCTTCAGGGATCGCTTGGTAGCGGACGACACGGCGGTCTTGCGTTTCGCGGCCATCTTCCAGAATCCTTGCAAAGCCCCCCGGCACCCCACTCGGTTTGTTCACGATACCCGGTCAGAGCAATCTGCGCAATCCGGCCGCGGCTCGCCACCCTAATCCCGCCCGCGCCTCCGCTTCACTCGATCTCGATCACGTCGATCAGCCCGCCGCAGTGGACGTCGAAGTCGATCCCGACCTGCACCGCCCGGCGCGCGATTTCGAGGGCAGACAGGTCCTGGTCAAAGAGCACGCGCAGAGCGCCGAGGGCGTAGTTGGACCCGGAGCCAACCGCGCTGTACTGCTTGAATGCCGTGACGTCCATGTCGCCGGCGATGCGGAACATGCCGGCGCTGTTGACCAGAAGAAAGACCGACTCAAGGTCGGCGAAGGGATGGTCGGCGGGCTGCGTGCTCTTGGAAATGAACGTGTACTCCTCCCGAATCGACCGCCAGAACCGGACAAAGAACGAGAATACGTCCGCCTCGGTGGCGAGCGTCGGCGGCGCATTGCGCGCCAAGTGGGCCGTGAGTAGTTCGGCGTAAAGCGACCACCCCGCCCAGACGATCGAGGTTTCGTCCATGCGGAAGATCTTGTTGAACCGGCAGTTCTCCGGCGGGAAGCGCTGGCCGCCGAAATGCACGAGCGAGTCCGCGGCGAGGACTGTGCGACTGTCTTTGCGAACCGCGACGGCGATCGTCATGTCTTTTCCTCTTTGTTGGCTGATGGAACCGCCGCGGCGCCATTGACTTTCAGGTCAGTGCTGCCACCGATGCGGCTGCGAATCGCATAGCCCCCCGCGGCGAGCAAAAGCGTGCCCGCGCCGATCGCATAGACCAGAGGTGCAAACCGGGTCGCCAGTGCGACGATTGACACGAGCGCGAGAACGGCGATGATGGGGACGCCGGCGATCGCACCAGGAATGCGAAAGGCAGCCGATCCGGGAGCGTCCGCACGGCGATTGCCACTCTCGCGCCGGCGAATCAGAATGAGAGAAGCACAGACCGCAAAGAACACGGCGAGCGTGGTGAGCGACGAGACGCTCCCGAGGAGCGCGACACCCCCGAGCGGGAGGAGCGCTGCCGCCGCGCCGCCGAGCACGAGAGCCGCGACCCACGGAGATTTTCGCGCAGAGAGCGTGGCCCCCAAGACTCGCGGCAGGCTTCCTTCCTCGGCCATCCCGTACACCAGGCGGCTGCCGACGACGAGCGTGATGAGCGCGGTATTCGCGGTCGAGAGCAAGGCTACCCAGGCCATGGCCGTGGCAAGACGCGGGTGGACCGCCCCGGCGGCGGTCGCAAGCGGCGAATCGCTCGCTGCCAGTTCCTCGGGGTCGGCGAGCGCGACCGCGGCGAGCGCGGTAAGGACATAGAGGACGAGCGTCACGCCAACGCTCACCATGAGCGCGATGGGCAGATCGCGCTTGGGCTTGCGGGCCTCCTCCGCCAGGTTGACCAGGCCCTCAAAGCCGGTGAACACGAAGAATGCCAGCGCCGCCCCGGCCAGCACCACGCCCGCCTGCATATCCATCACGCCCGCGCCGAAGTTTTCGCTGCGGACACCCACGAGGATGATGACCACCAGACCGCCGACCTCCACGATCGTGCAGGTCACGGTGGCCCATGTGGATTCGCGGATGCCGGCGATGTTGATGAGCGTGCATAGAGCGAGCAGCCCTGCCGCGCTCGCCCACGCCGGCCACCAGTCGCCCGCGAACAGAGCGAGGTAGCCCCCGAACGCCGCGGCCACGGTCGCGGCGGTGCCCGCCGCCGTCGCGAGCGTGAGGATGCCGACGATGAAGGAGAGCGAGGGCCAGCGGGGCACGGCCTCGCGCACATACGCGAATCCGCCGCCGGCGCGCGGGAAGCGTGTGCAGAGTTCCGCGTAGCACAGCGCGGTGAGGATGGCCGGGACGGACGCGGCGGCGAGGCTGGCCCACGCGGCCCGTCCGGCAACCCCCGCGACCGCACCGAGCACCGAATAGATGCCCGCACCGACGATGACCCCGATGCCGTAGAACAGCAGCAGGGGCAGGCCGAGTGTGCGGCGCAACTTCCCGCCGCCGTCATCGCCGCCGGATGCGCGCTGATGCACCGTGTGTTGTGGCCGCATCCGACTCCCCTGCCCGTTCGAGGCATCATACGTCGAATGTTCACCGGCGAGCGCAGCGATGGCGCGCGGTCATTTGTCGCACTCGCGAACAGAATCATGTTTCTTTCATCCGAAACTCATCGCACCGGCAGATCGCCTGCGCGTCGGGGTCGCCACGCCCGCCGATCGCGACTGCCAAGCCAAGCAATATCCCGGTCCCGGGCGCGGGCACAATCGTCAGAGACCAGTTGGCAAGCATGCCCGGGTCCGGCAGGATCCAGTCCTGGAGCGTCAAGGTCCACAGCCCGTTGAGGTCGTCGCCGGCGAACACCCCGAAGCCGTCCAAGTCCGGCAGAGGCCGGTCGTATCCCGCGGGCGTTGTCGAGATGGCGAACGTGCCGCCCGGAACAGTTGCAAGGGTGCCGCCCGCCGCGACGGCCGCGCCGAGAAAACTCGCGCCTGTGTTCCGAAACACATACGGACCCGCGGCGAGCGAGAGGTTGGACGAATCACCGAGGATGAACGCGGGCGTTGCGCCCAGACGCGCAAACAGATGCACATCGTCGCCGCTCGGCGCGGTGAGGATGGCGACAATGTCGCCGACCCAGAGGTGCTCGATCGAGAGGGAGACGCGGTCGAGCGACAAGCCCGGCGCGACGCCGGAAACGAGGATTGTTGAAGTAAAACTCTCGTCGTCGCCCTGGCCATCGGGGATCACCCCGCCGGACCCGGGGCCGAAAGTTTGAGCGCTCAGCGTCGCGGAGGTGCAGGCCAGAGCCGACGCGAAGAGTGCTGTCTGCGAGGTTCGACGATGCATCCGTGACTCCCTTGTCGCGTGTCAGTCCCGGCCGGTAGTCAAAGCGACCCCTGGGGACGGTGTCGCGGACACCTTCCACTTTACGCCTCCCCCGCTATCCTCCGCCGCATGTGCCATTTGGCCCGTTGCCTTGTGCCATTCTTCTTTGGAGGCCTCAATGCCCTCAGTCATCACCATGTCCGCTGGCAAGTTGTCGGTCCCCAACGACCCGATCATCCCTTTCATCGAGGGCGACGGCACCGGCCCGGACATCTGGAAGTCCTCCGTCCGCGTCTTCGACGCCGCGGTTGCCAAGGCCTACGGGGGGGGTGGCGGCAAGCGCAAGATCACCTGGCACGAGGTTCTCGCCGGCGAGAACCTCGTGCCAGGTGATCTT
>CAYMWG010000240.1:3417-4691 GCA_964393765.1 uncultured Phycisphaeraceae bacterium | reverse complement strand
CTGCAACAACCAGATCTGCCAGCCGCAAAGCCCGACAGGCGCGTGCTGCATCACCAGCGCGGGGACGACGACCTGTGAGGTGCTGACGCGGGCGCAGTGTGAGAAGCGTGGCGGGCAGTGGCGCGGGCGCAACTCCGTCTGCACCGACCAAACCTGCACGCCACCCGCGCCCCGAGGCGCCTGCTGTGTCCCGACTCCCAGCGGCGGAATCGCCTGCATGATCCTTCGCGCTGCGCAATGCCAGCAAGTCGGTGGCACATACCAGGGCGATAACACCGTGTGCTCCGCGAACTCCTGCGTGCCCCCCGCGGGTCTTGGCGCGTGCTGCATCCCCGCCTCCACCGACCACAACGCGGCGTGCGTGCGATTGACCGAGGCCGGGTGCGAGGAACGCGGCGGCGCGTTCCAAGGTGCGGGCACACAGTGCTTCGGCGACACCTGCCCGCGCGAGTGCCCCTGCGACTGGAACAACGACGGGCGCATCCAGCAAGCGGACCTCTACGCGTTCCTCAACAGTTACTTCGCCGGGCATGGCGACTTCAACGGCGACGGCGTCACCAACGGCGCGGACCTGATGGAGTTCATCGCGTGCTTCAACAACGTGCCCGAGCCTTGCACAAGGTAAGCAGCCCACGCCCACGATGAGGTCGGGCCGACCGAATCACGGCACCGGGTCGTAGATTGTCACACCCAAGGGCCCGAGGCATACCGCCTCGGGCTCTTTTCATTCGTCACGGCTTGATCTGCACCCGCACCACGCCGTCATCGCCCTGCATTGTCTCAAAGAACGTCACGCCCGGCAGCAGGTCCGTCGAGTAGGGCTGCACGTTGTTGGGCAGCGAATCGATGGACAGGAACACCGACCCCGCGCGGTCCGAGGCCCGCACCGGCCCGATGAACACCCGGTCGCCAGGGCCCAGCCGCTTGTTGGCCGCGATCACGGGCTTCTCCCCCAGGCCGTGGGCGCGAGTGGCCATCTGCACGAACACCGGCTGGGAGGTCCGATTGGTGATGTCCGCGGCGTAGTCGGCCTGGCAGCCGGCAAGGCCGCAGGCGAGCGTTAGCGCGAGCAGACCTGAGTGAAACCTGCGTGCGTTCATGGCTTGTCCCTGTGGGTGTTCGTGATGCCTCCCACGATATGGGCGCGGGCGGTGAAGGGATGCGTTCTTTGCACCGTTCTTGGTGGCACTGGTCTCCAGACCAGTGACCTTTGCACCGCTCTTGGTGGCACTGGTCTCCAGACCAGTGACCTTTGCACCGCTCTTGGTGGCACT
>CAYMWG010000240.1:0-3317 GCA_964393765.1 uncultured Phycisphaeraceae bacterium | reverse complement strand
CACCTGGAGAGCGGTGCCACCTGGAGAGCGGTGCCACCTGGAGAGCGGTGCCACCTGGAGAGCGGTGCCACCAAGAACCCCTACAGTCGCTGCGTGTACGAGATCACCGTCGAAGACGAGTTCTGCGCAGCCCACGCGATCACCATCCGCGGCGAGCGCGAGCCCCTCCATGGCCACAACTGGCGGGTCAGCGTGACCGTCACGGGGGAACAACTTGACGGCGACAGCCTATTGCTCGACTTTCACGCGCTCCAGGCGATCGTTCGCAGGGTCCTGGCACCTTTTCACAACCGCGACCTGAATGCGACAGACCCGTTCAACCGTATCAATCCGACCGCTGAACTCATTGCCCAGCACATCGCCGAGCGGGTAGGATCAGGATTGCAGTCCCTGAATCAAGGGGGATTGCGTGTGGCAGCGGTGCGTGTGACTGAGGCACCGGGGTGCAGTGTCGTGTACAGGCCCTGAGGCGGGCGGCCAACGGGCCGATGGAAAGACTTGCGGTGGGTTGGGGGGGCGGGGGCCCAAGAGGGGACGTGTGTGAGCATCGCCGATCGAACATCCAGCGGACTCCCCGGCGCAGTGCCGCCGCCCGGCCTGCGGATCGCAGAGTCGGCGAGTGTTCCATCAGGAGGCGCGGGGGGCAGTTCCGCGGGGGGTTTGGGCGCGCTCACGACGCCGATGCCCGTACGGCCGGACGTCTTCGATGGCTCGACCTACCTGAACCGCGATCTGTCGTGGCTTGAGTTCAACAGGCGGGTGCTGAACCTGGCCCTCGATGAGCGAACGCCGCTCCTTGAGCGTGTGCGTTTCCTGGGCATCTTCTCCTCAAACCTCGACGAGTTTGTGATGAAGCGGATCGGGATGCTCACGCGCCGGCTCCGCCTGGGCGTGGGCGCGCCAGATCAGGACGGCGTGCCCGCCGCGGCCCTCCTCGCGGCGATGCGCAAAACGATCCGCGAGTTGCAGGCTATTCAGACGCTGTGCTTCGAGCAGACGATCCGGCCGGCGCTCGAAGCCGAGGGCATCGCGATCGTCGATTATGGCTCTCTGCCCAAGAACGAGCGTCGGATGCTCAGGCAGTGGTACCGCAAGAACGTCTTCCCCGTCCTGACGCCGCTGTCGGTCGATCCCGGGCACCGCTTCCCGTTCATCTCAAACCTGTCGCGCAACCTGGGCGTGCTGCTGACCGAGCCTGGCGAGGGGGCGCAGGAGGAGCCGCTGTTTGCGCGGGTGAAGGTCCCCAGCGTGCTGCCGCAGTGGATCCGCATCCCCGATGGCGATGACCAGTCGCTCTCGCTGACGCCCAACCCGAGCGCCGGCGGCGGGCGTGGACGTTTCGTCGCACTGCGCGACATCATCCACAACAACCTCGACGATCTGTTCCCCGGCATGAAGATCGTGGAGGTCGTGCCCTTCCGCGTGACGCGCGACTCGGAGAGCGCGGTGGAGGAGGAGGACGCGGAAAACCTGCTCGATCAGGTCGAGGAGCAACTCAAGCAGCGGAGGTTCGCCGCGCCCGTGCGCGTGGAGATCGGGCCCAGCCCTTCGCCGCAGATCGTCGGGCAACTCGCCGGAGAGTTGAAGATCGACCCGTCGGACTTCGACGAGCGGTCGGGCCTGCTCGACTACACCACGCTCTACGAGATCGCGGAGCGCGACCGACCGGACTTGAAGTGGCCCAAGTGGCAGGGCGTGGTGCCGGCGCGCCTGGCGGACGCTGCGGCGGACATTTTCAGTGTCCTGCGCCAGGGCGACCTGCTGGTCCACCACCCGTTCGATTCCTTCCAGGCGTCGGCGGAACGGTTCATCGCCGAGGCGGCGCGTGACCCGGACGTCCTGGCGATCAAGCAGACAATCTACCGGACGAGCAAGGACTCACCGTTTGTCGCTTCACTGGTGCGCGCGGCGGAGGCGGGCAAGCAGGTGGCGGTGCTGATCGAGTTGCGGGCGCGCTTTGACGAGCAGTCCAACGTTCGCCAGGCGCGGATGCTCGAGAAGGCCGGCGCGCATGTCGCCTACGGGGTGGTGGGGTACAAGACGCACTGCAAGGCGGCGCTGGTGGTCCGGCGCGAGCAGGACAGCCTGCGGTCGTACGCGCACCTGGGCACGGGCAACTATCACCCACGCACGGCCCAGATCTACACCGACCTCGGCCTGTTCACCTGCGACCCGGCGATCACCGAGGATGTGGCCGAACTGTTCAACGTGCTCACCGGCCGGTCGCGCCTCGACACGTTCGAGACGCTGCTGGTCGCGCCGCTGAACATGAAGCGCCGGTTCATCGAGATGATCGCGCGCGAGGCGGAGGCGGCGCGCCGGCACGAGCGGGGCGAGTCGCCGGTGGGCGGGCGGATCGTCGCGAAGATGAACGCGTTCGCGGACACCGATCTCGCCGCGGCCCTGTACGACGCATCGCGCGCGGGGGTGAGGATCACGCTGTACATCCGCGGCTTCTGCTGCCTGCGTCCGGGCGTGCCGGGGTTGTCCGAGAACATCCGCGTGGTAAGCGTGGTAGGCCGGTTCCTCGAGCACTCGCGCATTTTCCACTTCGGCGCGGGAAAGGCCGACGAGTTGGACGGCGAGTGGTACATCGCCAGCGCCGACTGGATGTACCGGAACCTGAACAACCGGGTGGAGTCGGCCTGCCCGGTGCAGACGCGCGCGGCGCGTGCGAAACTCGCGCGGATCCTGGAGATCATGTCACGCGACCGGCGCGGGGCCTCGGAACTGCTGCCCGATGGCGGGCACCTGCTGCTGCGGCCGGGAGCCGATGCCCAGCCCGACTCGCCGGAGATGCTCGGCACGTTCGAGACGCTGATGCGCGAGGCGAGGCGGTAAGCGGGATGTCCGCGCACGCCGGCACGGTGTGCCGGCCCACCAGATGCATTGTTACAGCGCGCCCTTGAGTTGGGTGCTGGGCTTGAAGCCGCAGGTGGTCGAGGCCTTGATCTGGATCGGGGCCTTGGTCACGGGGTTGATGCCCGCCCGCGCCGCCCGGAGACGCTTCTGGAACGTGCCGAACCCGACGAGGGCGACCTTCTCGTCGCTCTTCAGGCCCGAGGTGATGCACTCGAGCACGGCGTCAACCGCCCGCTGGGCATCGGCCTTGCTGGTCTTGAGTTCGGTCGCGACGGCCTCGATCAGTTCGCCCTTGTTCATCGGTCGCTCCATCTGGGCCGGGAGTTCCGGGAAAAAGCCGTGGAATTCCACGGGGAAACGGCGGCTCCGGCCCGAACGAGCCTATCACGCCCGCCCGCGGCGTTCAAATCCGGCAGGGAATCGGGCCGGCGGCGGGTTAGCGGGCATAATTGGCC
>CAYMWG010000239.1:0-4722 GCA_964393765.1 uncultured Phycisphaeraceae bacterium | reverse complement strand
ACCAGCCACGAGCCGCCAAGGCCCCCGGGCAGCGCGGGCCGTGCAATGGCCGGCGGCGATGACGATGAGCCCGCGCCCGAGCGCATCGGGCCATACAAGATCGCCGGGCGCATCGGGCGCGGCGGGTTCGGCACGGTGTACCTCGGCGTTCGCGAGGAAGACACCTTCCACAAACGGGCCGCGATCAAGTTGCTGCGGCGCGGCATGGACACCGCGGACATCCTGCGGCGGTTCGAGCTCGAGCGGCAGGTGCTCGGCGCGCTGAACCACCCCAACATCGCGCGGCTGCTGGATGGCGGCAAGATCGAGGACGGCCGCCCGTGGCTTGCGATGCAGTATGTCGAGGGCGTGCCCATCACCGACTTCTGCGACCACAACCACCTGGGCACCGAGGCGCGGCTGGCGTTGTTTCGCAAAGTGTGCAGCGCGGTCCACTTCGCGCACCAGAACCTGATCGTGCATCGCGACCTCAAGCCCGGGAACATCCTCGTCACGACGCAGGGCGAGCCGATCCTGCTCGACTTCGGCATTGTGAAACTCCTCAACCCCGAGATGGCGGGTGTGCCGATGGTCACCGGGCCGGAGATCCGGCTGATGACGCCGGAGTATGCGAGCCCCGAGCAGGTACGGGGGGAGGCGATCTCCACCGCCAGCGATGTGTACGCGCTGGGCGTGCTGCTGTATGAACTGCTCACGGGGCGCAGGCCCTTCCGCCTCAAGAGCCGCGTCGAGCAGCACATCATCGAGGTGATCTGCAACAGCGAGCCGGAGCGGCCCAGCACCGCCGTGACGCACGCGGACGATGTGCAGACGGGCGACGGCACGACCATCACGCTGACGCCCGAGATGATCGCGAGCACGCGTGACGGCCTGCCCATGCGCCTGAAGCGGCGTCTGCTCGGGGACGTGGACAACATCGTGCTCAAGGCGATGCACCGGGCGCCCGCGAGGCGGTATCCGTCCGCCGCGGAACTGTCATCGGACATCGGTCGGCACCTTGACGGGATGCCCGTGACGGCCCGGCCCGACTCGTTCCTGTATGTCGCGGGGAAGTTCTGGCACCGGCACCACTGGGCGGTGGGCGGCGCGGCGATGCTGCTGCTGGCGGTGATGACGGGGATCGGCGCGACAACGTATCAGTGGCAGCAGCGGGCAGCGCAGGAGGAACTGACGAGGATTGAGCGGGAGGAGAAGGAACGCCAGCGTGCGCTGGCAGCGAGCGTGCTGAGCAGCGTTGGCGAGTTGTCGCAGGGCTTCCAGGGCGACCTGCTGCGCGACCTGCGCAAGGCCGAGGGGGGGACCGCGGCGTCGTCGCTGGTGGCGGGCACCGCGCTGAAGATGCTGGAGGAACTGCGGACGCGATTCCCGGACGACGCGGTGATCACGCGCCGGCTGGCCAAGGGATATTCATCGCTGGCGCAGGTTCAGGGCGGGCTGCGCCGACCCAGCGAGGGGGACAGCGAGGGCGCGCTGGCGCTGGCGACGCGCGCAGTCGAGATGCAGCAGGACGCGTTGAAGGCGGACCCGGCGGATCGGGATATGCGGCGCGAACTGGCGGCGTACCGGCTGGTGCGCGGCGATGCGCTGCGGCAACTGAAAAAGCCTGACATCGCGGCGGCGGAGTATGACAGCGCGCGAGCCGACCTGCAGAAACTTGTCGGCGAGGACGCGAACGATGACAGCGCGGCGAGGCTGTACTCGATGGCGGTGCTGATGCAGGGCGAGCAGCACTCGAGCGCGGGCCGGAAGGACGATGCCAGGAAACACTTTGATGAGGCGCTGGCGATCCGGCAGCGGCTGCTGGCGGGCAAGCCCGAGGATGTTGATCGCCTGCGCGATGTCACCGTGGCGATGAACCGCGTGGCGGGCGCGATGCAGGAGGCGGGCGATGCTGCCAGCGCGATGCAGATGTACCGCGATGCGCTGGACATCCGGCGGCGCGTCCTGGCACGCGAGGCCAATGCGCGGACGAAGCGCGATGTGCTCAACGCTGCCGGAAGTCTGGGCCAGACGCTGTTGACTGACGGCGCGCCCGGCGGGATGGACGAGGCCGCGAAACTGTTCGGCGAGCGGCACGAACTGGCGATGGGTCTCGCCGCGGCGGACCCGACGGACGCGAGGGCCAAGCGGGACCTTGCGCGCAGCCACACGGACCTGAGTGCGCTCGCGGCAGCGCAGTCGCGATGGGGGGAAGCGGAGTCAGCCGGCGCGGAGGCCGTCGCCATCCTGCGTCTGCTGCGGCAACTCGACCCGAAGAACAGCGAGAACCAGTTTCTGCTCGCCGAGGCGTTGGAGCGCCAGGGGGCTGCGCACGCCGGCGGGAACGCCCCCCCCCCCGCGCAGGCCGCGGCCAGCCTTGCCGAGGCGCTCGCGATTTTTCGCGAACTCGCGACAAACGAGCCCGCGCAGACGTACTACTCGGAATCGGTCGTCCGTCTGGAGCAGGCGATCGGGGCGCTGAGCAAATAGCGGTCGCTTGGTGTAAACCAGAGGAGGTCTCCCGTGACCGATCACGGCTGGCGGACTCCGAGCGCCTGGCTACCGATGGTGCGATTGTGTGGCCGATCCGCGGCCCGACGCTCGGCGCGTGGCACACGCTCCATCTTCAGGGTGAAACCGTGATCGCGGGTATGTTCGACCCCGGCGTGCGCTTGCCTCCAGAATAAATCCCTGTTTCAGGGCGGTTTCTTAGCGAAATGGGGCCAATTTTACCAAACGTGAGGGCGTTTTCACGGTTATTTCAGACACTGCTGCTAGACTTTTCGGGTTCCTTGGAATGGCAGGCGATGCCTGGGTCCGTGCGTTTATGAACTCAGCAAAGGCTCCCATACGAGTGCTGTGCGTTGATGACTCGCGGGATATTGGTGCGCTCTGTCGGCGCTTGGTGGATGCGGAGCCGGACATGGAGTGTGTGGGAGTTCTCGAGAGCGCTGATGCGCTGGTCGAGACGGTGCTGGCCAATGGGCCGTCGGTGGTTCTGCTGGACCTGACCATGCCCGGCAAGGACCCGCTCATGGCGATTAGAGAGGTGGCGGCGGCAGCGCCGGCGTGCCGCGTGCTGGCGTTTAGCGGGTACGACGGACCCGCGCGGATCGACAACATCATCGATTTGGGCGCGTGGGGCCTGGTGTCCAAGGACAGCGAGCCTGCCACGATCGTCGAGGCGATCCGTCGCGTGGCCCGCGGCGAGATCGTTCGCGATGTTGTCACCACCGCCCGATTGCGGGTCACTCGTCCCGCGGTTCGCGCTTGAGGACGGGCATGCTGGTGAGCACTCGATCCACGAGGCCGTAGGCGAGCATTTCTTTTTCATCGAGCCACTTGTTGCGGTCGCAGTCGGAGGTGATCTTCTCGACGCTCTGGCCGGTGGCCTGCGAGTAAATCTGGTACAGGCGGTCGCGGATGCGGAGCATTTCCCGCGCCTCGATCTCAAGGTCCGTCGCCTGCCCCTCCAGTACGCCGCCGATGAGCGGCTGGTGCATGAGGTTGCGCGCGTTGGTGAGCGTGTAGCGTTTGCCGCGGCTGCCGCTGGCCGCGATGATCGACCCCATGCTCGCGGCTTGGCCGATGATGTACGTCGCCACATCGCACTGGATGAACCCCATCGTGTCGATGATGCCAAGGCCCGCCGAGACCGAGCCGCCCGGCGAGTTCACATAGAGGTGGATGTCGGCCTTGGGGTCCTCGTTGGCCAGGAAGAGCAACTGCGCGATGATGAGGTTTGCGATCTCGTCGCCGACCGCCCCGCCAAGGAAGATGATGCGGTCCTTGAGGAGGCGGGAGTAGATGTCGTACGCGCGCTCGCCGCGGCCGGACTGCTCGATGACGATGGGGACCAGATATCCGGACATGGTGTAAACCTTGCTGGGCGTGGTGGATGAGAGCCGAACCGGAAAACGCGGGCGGACACGATCAGCGGGCGGGGACGGGCGGCTCGGCGATGACCTCGTCCACGAGGCCGTACTCCTTGGCCTCCATCGCGGTGAAGTACTTGTCGCGTTCGCCGTCCTTGCGGACCTGGTCCTCGTGCTGGCCTGTGTGGCGTGCGATGATGCGGATCAGTTCGGTCTTGGACTTGATGATCTGCTCGGCCTGGATGCGGATGTCCTCGGCCTGTCCGCCCACGCCGCCGTAGGGCTGGTGGAGCATCACTTTGGCGTGCGGCAGGATGTAGCGTTTGCCCTTGGCACCCGCGGTCAGGAGGACCGCCGCGCCCGAGTACGCCCGGCCCAGGCAGTAGGTGGACACCGAACTCTTGAGGAACCGCATGGTGTCGTAGACGGCCAGGGTGTCGTCCACCGACCCGCCGGGCGAGTTGATGTAGAAATGGATGTCCTGCCCGGACTTCTGATGCTCGAGGTAGAACATCTGCATCATCAGGCGGGCGGCGGAGGCATGGTTGATCTCGCCGATCAAAAAGATGACCCGGTTCTCGAGGAGCAACTCATCGATGGTCATCTCGCGGGTGCGCTGATAGGAAACATTCACGCTGGGCATTCCCTGCCTCCTTTGGATGGCCGGCCCGGCGCGAGAAAAACGCACGCCGTAGCCATCGGAAGCCGCGGGGAGCATCCGCGGACCGATCGAAAGCCATGGTAGGCCGAGGGTCAAGATCGGCAAGACGGCGCGTATGGGTAAGGCCGAGGGGTGAAAGACCAACAAAGAACGGGGCGGGCGGGGCCTGGGAACCGTGGCACGGAAGGCCGCGCGCCGTTAGGATTG
>CAYMWG010000238.1:0-4727 GCA_964393765.1 uncultured Phycisphaeraceae bacterium | reverse complement strand
TCACGCCGCTGCACGCGAGCATCGCGCGTCCGCTGGCCGAGGGCCTGAAGAACCGCGTCGTCTGCCGCAGCGACGAGGCCGCCCGGCTCATGCCCCACGAGTGTCTCACCATTCGGCAGGCGATGGAGGCCGCATTGGCCAAGGTACACGCGGGTGATGTCGAGACGGCCTGGTCGGACGCGGGCGTGATGCCTGGCGACCCATCATGGGCGGGGGGGACCGTGTTTGTTGATCGCCGCGAGGTGATCACCTCATCCTCGCCCGCCGCGGTTTGGTCGTCGGTGTACACATTGGGCGGGGAACACGGCTACTACGCCGTCGACTGGCTATGGCGCGTGCGGGGCATCATGGATCGGCTCACCGGCGGGCCGGGCCTGCGGCGCGGCCGACGCAGCGCGGACGAGCTGCGGCTGGGCGATGCGCTGGACTTCTGGCGCGTCACCGAGATCGAGCCGCCACGCCGCCTGGTGCTGACGGCCGAAATGAAACTCCCGGGCGTCGCAACGCTGAGCTTCGATGTGTCCCCTTCGCTGACTGGCGGCGTGGACACGCAACTGGTGATGACCGCCAGGTTCCGCCCGCGTGGTCTCTTGGGCATCGCGTACTGGTACTCGGTGCTCCCGCTGCACGGGGTCGTGTTTCGCGGGATGCTCAGCGGACTGGTGCGTGCTGCACAGGGCTTGCGGCAGACCGCTGCTGACTTGCAACCGCCGCGATGAGCGGCCGACTTATGCTTGGAAGGAGCCAGCTACGGACAAGTGCCTTGGTCATTGCTCCGCTCTGCACCTCGGAGGTTCAGCGAGCGTCGATTCCGATCCCCTTGCGGAGCGACTTCGCCGTGATGGAAATCTGCATGTGCGTCCGTGAAGCCATCGCGTCGGGTCCGTTGCGTCGCAATGCCCGCCGTAGAATCGGCGCGTGGGTCGGCCAGCCCTTCCATCCAAGACCTGCTCCGTGTGCGGGCACCCCTTCAACTGGCGAAAGAAGTGGGAACGGGATTGGGAGCGGATCAAGTACTGCTCGAAGAAGTGTGCGGCCAATGCATCCAAAGAACCCCGAAGGACGAACCCTGACGCAATAGCGGCAACCGTGCGGAGAACGCGTATCGCCGAGTTCACGAAAACTTCTGAGATTGGTGCCGGTGCACGAGTCGTGTTCGCGTGGCATCAGTCGCCTGCTGCGCTGCGAAGGCTGATTCCGCCCTGGGAGCGGGTCGAAGTGGAGCGAGCACCCGCGTCGCTGGCGGATGGACAAACCGCGGTGCTGGTGCTGCGGGTCGGGCCGTTGAAACTTCGGTGGGTGGCCAGACATCGAAGTTTCATTGATCGTGGCGATGAGGGCGGCGAGTTCACCGACGAGCAGGTGTCGGGGCCGTTCGCGTCGTGGGTGCATCGTCACATCGTGCGGGCTACAGGACCGGACCGCTGCGTGCTCGAGGACCGGATCGAGTACACGCTTCCGGGCGGGCGGCTAGGGGAACTTCTCGCCGGCTGGCACGTGCGGCGAAAGCTGGCCCGGATGTTCGAGTATCGGCACCAGGCGACGGAGTCGGCCGTACTCGGCGAGAGGAACAATCATGGCACTCGCTGATTCACATGGAGCGATCTCGCCGGCCTGGATGCGTCGCTGGCTGATGGCGGCCGCGATCTACAACCTCGTCTGGGGAGCGGCGATGGTCATCGCGCCGGTACAGACGCTCGCGCTTCTGGGCGTGTCGCCGGCAAACAGCGAGCTATGGCCCCAACTCTGGGCGTGCATCGGCATGATCGTTGGCGTCTACGGCATCGGGTACGCGATCGCCTCTCGCGATCCAGCCCGGCATTGGCCGATCGTGCTCGTGGGACTGATCGGAAAGATCCTCGGGCCTATTGGCTTTATGGACGCGGCGTGGCGAGGGCACCTGCCGTGGTCGATGGGGGTCACAATCCTCACGAACGATCTGCTGTGGTGGATTCCCTTTTCAATCATCCTCTGGCACGCGGCCAGGGCCGCCCAGCCCGCTCCGCCCGCGGGCACGGTCTCGCTCGAAGCAGCGCTTGATGCGTTGCGGGACGACCGTGGCCGAACCCTGCGGGCGATTTCTGATGAGCGTCCGACGCTCGTAGTGCTCCTGCGCCATTCCGGGTGCACGTTTTGCAAGCAGACGCTCGCCGATCTCGCGCGATGGCAGGCCTCGTTCGACAAGGCTGGCATGAGCCTGGCGGTGGTGGGACTAAGCCCGACATCCGAAGGGCTCAAGTCGCTCGGCCAGCGGTATGGAGTAACCTCGGCCGCATGGATCGCGGATCCGGATCGGCTGCTCTACCGAGCGCTGGAACTGCGACGCGGCACATTCCTCCAGTTGTTTGGTCCTCGTGTATGGATCGGCGGGCTGCTCGCCGCGATGCGAGGGCACGGCGTCGGCAAACTCGAAGGCGACGGATTCCAGATGCCCGGAGCGTTTGTGATCCACAACGGGCGGGTTGTTCGGGCGTACCGCCATACCACCGCGGCCGATCGACCAGACCTCGAGGAACTCGCGTGCTCGATCAACTAGTTCCCCTCTTACCCCTCGCCCATGCCGGCGCTACATGGTTCATGGTCGGACTCATTTGGTTTGTCCAGATCGTGCATTATCCGTTGATGGGCAAGGTGACCTCAAGCGGCTTCTCGGAGTATTCCGCGGGCCACCAGCGAAAGACGACTTGGATCGTCGCACCAGCCATGCTTGCCGAGGCGGCCTGCACGATTGCTCTGGCGTTGTTCCCGCAGGGGCATGGTGCCGGCAGCCCGGTGCGATGGGTCGGGCTTGGGCTTCTGGCCTTGGTCTGGGCGTCCACATTTGGCGTGCAAATGCCGCTGCACGCACGGCTCTCGAGTGGATTCAATGAGAGAGTCTGGCGTCGGCTGGTACTCACAAACTGGGTCCGGACTGTCGCGTGGACGGGCCGCGGAATCATTGCGATCCTCATGCTGCGATAGGGAAGTATGAAAGCGTTCTGATACGGCAAGCGAACCCGGCGAACGAGGAGCAAGGTGAGGTATGACTGATCGAAAGTGTCTAATAATCGGGGCTGCCGGCGGCATCGGTCGCGCACTCGTCGAGACTCTCCACCGCGACGGCTGGTCTCTGGTCCTCGCGGGCCGGACACAGGCTGGTCTACATGAGGTGGCGGCATCCTGTGACGGACAGGTCGCGTGCGTAGATGCGCAGGACTTCGACGCGGTCGACGCCGTGTTCCAAGCCCACCCGGGACTGACCGGCGCGGTGAACCTTGCCGGGTCCATTCTGCTCAAGCCGGCCCACCTGACGATGGCGCAGGACTTTGACGCGACAATCGGGCAGAACCTCCGAACCGCATTCGCGCTAACAAGAGCAGCGGGTAAGCACATGAAGGCTTCCGGCGGGAGTGTGGTGCTGATGTCGTCGTGCGCCGCGGGTATCGGCCTGCCCAACCATGAGGCGATCGCGGCCGCGAAGGCGGGAGTGGAGGGATTGGTGCGCGCGGCCGCGGCGAGTTACGCGGGGGCGGGCATCCGATTCAACGCGGTTGCCCCGGGCTTGGTGGCCACGCCCATGGCAAAGCGGATCACCGACAACGAAGCGGCGCTCAAGGCGTCGATGGCGATGCACCCCTTGGGCAGAATTGCCGCTCCAGGCGAGATCGCTCGGGCGATCACATTCCTGCTCAGCCCGGACAACTCGTTTGTGACCGGTCAGGTGTTGGCTGTCGATGGTGGGTTGTCGAGAGTGAAGAGTCGTTGAAGCAGAATGGGATCGAGGCACTGAGATCAGACGTGTGATCGGCCTCGATGTCGCGCCCCCGACAGATCGGCTGGACGTTGGCAATTCACGGTTGATCCGCGCCAGAGCCGTTCGGGCCCACACATGACTCTTGGACTCAGCCGCAAAGCGGCACGAGTCGGTCGTGACTGCGCTTGCCATTAGGGAAGTTGACTCCCGCGCTACGCGTTGAGCCGCCAGATGCTCACGTTGAGCACCGACGCGAACATCACCCACCCCAGGTAGGGAAGCATGAGCGCCCCCGCGGGCCGTGACACACGCCAGAAGGCAATGGCCGTCGCTAGGATCGCCGCCAGGAGCAGCGCGATATCGATCACCGCCAACCCGGGGCGATGAAGTCCGAAGAAGATGACTGACCAAGCGACGTTGAGCACGAGCTGAATAGCAAAAAGCATCATCGGCGCCGACCTGACCCGCCCGACCTTCAGGTACACCAACCACGCCGCGACCGCCATGAGTCCGTATAGCAGTGTCCAGATCGGTCCGAACACCCAGTCCGGGGGCTGGAACGAAGGACGCTTCAGCGTCTGGAACCAGCTCGACACCGAACCGGCTGTCGCAAGCCCGCCGATGGCAGCCGCGGCGTAGCACACGACTACGAACACCACAAACGCGATGATCTTGTGTCTTCGTGTCATCGGCAAGGGTAGCTGATCTTCACATGGCTCAAAGAGCCAGCCCCGCCCGCTTCTCGTGTGACCCAGACGGGCCCGTCGATCTTCGACCGAAGGATATCGTTCTCTGCTTTCAGGTACTGGATCTGGCGGCGCACGTCGGCCTGTGTGGACCCGGCCAAGACATCGAGAAGGCGGCGGGAGAGGTTCGCCATCGCCTGGACCCGCCACGCCACGCGGCGGAAGAGCCACTGGCGGTTGCCCGACCGCGCTGGCTCGCCGAAGACCGTGGCGTACTCCAGCCGCAGTTCGCCCACGGTCATCCGCCG
>CAYMWG010000237.1:0-4735 GCA_964393765.1 uncultured Phycisphaeraceae bacterium | reverse complement strand
ACCGGGTCGCGTGGCTCAGCGAGCCTTCTTTTTCGCTGCACTCCCCGGCCGCTGGGTCAGCGCCGAACCCGAGGCCGTTTTGGCCGCAGCCGACGACTTCGGATCGCGCAGAACCTTGCTGGAGGCGGTCGCTGCCCGCGAGGATGTGACTTCGTTTTGACCTTTGGACTTCGCCATGACTGAATCTCCGGGCGAGCATCCGAGCCGGATGACTGGCCGAAAAATACTACGCGCATCCACGCGCCTGCGCCGAGACACCCCGCGGGGGGCGCGGTGTGGCTGCTTGTTGCCGGGCGAGAATGGGCCACCACGCTTGCGCGTGGGACTCGTATTCGGGCATCATCGAGCGGAAGCTCGATGCCACGGTCGGAGTCAGTACACCGAATCCGCAAAGTAATACTGCTTCGCGTTCTGCGGCGTGATCAACTCGACATCAATGAGCAGGTGGCGGGGCATGAACTTCATGACCTCGGCCCTCTTGCCGTCGCGTATGGTGCTGACGCAGGTGTGGATGCCGGTGGCGATCATCGACGGCGGGTAGGTGATGTTGGCGGGCACCATCGGGTCTTTGTCCATGACCATCTTCACCACGTCCTTCATGCCCGCGCCGCCGAGGATCCACATCTGCTTGGCGCGCCCCGCCTCCTCGATCGCCTGACGCGCACCGAGCAGCATGTCGTCATCCGAGGCCCACACCGCGTCGATCTTCGGGTGCTTGACGAGGATGTTCTCCATCGCGCCCAGCGCCTTCTCGCGGCTCCAGAAGCCGGGCTGCTGCGAGAGCACCTTGATCTCCGGGTGGCGCTTGAAGACCTCCATCGCGGCGGTGGTTCGGTCGGTATCGACCGTGCACGGAATGCCCGTGAGGATGACGATGTTCCCTTTGCCGCCGAGTTTCTCGACCATGAACTCCGCGCTCTTGCGCCCGAAGGCCTTATTGTCGCCTTCAAGGAAGATGTCGGCGACGGGCTGGCCGTCCTTGCCGGGGAGGAAGCCGCGGTCGACGTTGACGATGAACACGCCCTTCTCTTTGGCCTTCATCGCGACGGGCGTGAGGGGGGCGGACTCGGTGGCGAGGATGACGAGCGCATCAACACCCTTGACGAGCATGTCCTCGATGTCGGCGGTCTGCTTTTCGGGATTGAGCGCTGTGGCGTAGACCCAGTCGATCTCGGGGTGGAGTTCCATGGCCTTCCTGGCCCACCAGCCGACACCGGCGGTCCAGCCGTGGTCCGCCGCGGGGACGCTGACGCCGACTTTGAGTTTCTTGGCCGCGGCGGGCTGGGCCTGCGGGGCGGCTGTCCGCGCGGCGAGGGGAGACGGCGCAGGCTCCGCCGAGGGGAGAGCGGCGGCGGAGGCAAAGAGGGCTGCGGCGAGTGCGAGGGAACTGAGCATCGGGTGAACTCCTGGGAAGCGGCAGCATACCAAGATGTCGGATGGGAAGAAGGCACGAGGCATTAGGCAACGGGCAGAGGGAAAGATGGTTCAGGCCCCGGGTTTCTTGGGCTGGATCAGCACGGCGGTGATGATGATAAGGCCCTTGACCAGGTCGCGGTAATAGTTGGAAACGTCGAGCATACTGAGCATGTTGTTGACGACTCCGAGGATCAGCACCCCCACCACCGTGCCCCAGATGCGCCCCGCGCCGCCCTGCAGGCGCGTGCCGCCGATCACGACCGCGGCGATCGCATCGAGTTCGTAGAACAGGCCGGTGGAGGACGACGCAATGGAGTTCTGGCGGCTGGAGACGAGCAGCGCGGCGATCCCGCAGCACAGGCCGGAGATGGCGTAGACCGCCGCGGTGATGCGTGCGATCGGCACGCCCGCGTACCTCGCCGCCTGCGCGTTATCGCCGATGGCGTAGACGCGTCGGCCAAAGACCGTGCGAGAGAGGACGAAATGCGCGATGACGGCGAGCCCGAAGAAGATGAGGATACTGAAGCGGAGCGGCAGGGCGTCCCCACCCATGCCCAGCCCGGGCAGGTCGATGGTCGCCGAGCCGATCTCGCGATAGGCAGGAACGGCGGATCGGATCTCGCTGCCCTGCGCGGGCGCGACGATGAGCGAGCGGAACATTGCCAGCGTGCCCAAGGTGGCGACGAACGGGGCGATGCGACCTTTGGCGATGAGGACGCCGTTGAAGAGGCCAAGGAGCGGGCCAAGCAGGAGGCAGGCCGCCGCGGCCGCAGCGATGCCCAGAGCCGTCCGCTGCTGTTCTCCGGTCGCTCCCGCGACCTCATTCATGCTGTAGATGGCCGCGCCGCCGATGAGCGCGACCATCGCGCCCACCGACAAGTCGATGCCGCCCAGGAGGATCACGAAAGTCATGCCGATGGCGACGATGCCGACGAAACTCGCCTGCCCCAGGAGGTTGTTGAAGTTGGCGAAGGTGAGGAAGACGCGGCTGTCGGGCTCGACGCGGACGAGTTCGACGAGGGCGGTGCCCGCGATGAGCGCGAGCAGGGCGACCAGCGGGCCGAAGCGTTCGAGCGTGCGGACCAGCCGCGGCGAGAGGGGCATGGCGGCATGGTAACGGGAGAAGCGACAGCGCGATGAAGGAACAAAGCGACGGAGGGCGGAAGAATTCCCAAAGAACAGGAAAGCACCAAACCAGCAAATGAAGGCGGGGACCAGACTTGGCCCCCGGTAGGAGCACGCCCGGCCCGGCACGGGGTGCCGCTCCACCAGCAAGTCGCGTACGCTGTGTGAGCACGACGAACCACGTCCGGCACGGAGTGCCGGACCCACCAGCAACCCGCCCCAGAAACCCATGGCCGATCCGCGCGACACCCCGGCGATGCGTCAGTACTATCGCTTCAAGCGGGCGCACCCGGACTGCCTGCTCCTGTTCCGCATCGGCGACTTCTACGAGACCTTCGATGACGATGCGGTGACCATCAGCAAGGCCGCGGGCCTGACGCTCACGCGGCGGACCGAGGGCGTGCCGATGGCGGGCATGCCGTTCCATCAACTCGAGGTGTACCTGCGGCGGCTGATCGACAAGGGGTACCGGGTCGCGGTGGCGGACCAGACCGAGGACGCCGCGGCGGCCAAGGCGCGGGGCGGCACGGGTGGCAGCAGCGTCATCGACCGCGCCATTACGCGCGTGGTGACGCCCGGCACGCTGGTCGATGATGCGCTGCTCGCGCCCGATGCGGCGTGTGCGCTCGGGGCGGTGTGCTTTCTTGACGCGGGCGACCGGGCGGAGGGGCGCGTCGCGGTAGCGGTGGTGGAACTCAGCACCGGGCGGTTTGTAGTGCTCGAATGCACCGCGGCTGCCGTCGTCGATGAACTCGCGCGCCGGCAGGTGACGGAGTTGCTGTTCGTGCAGACCGCCGATGGCAAGACCCCGCCGCGAGTGAAGGCCGTCCTCGATGGGCTGGGGCTCGCCGGGACAGCACGCCCCTCGTGGCACTTCCGCGCAGCGGAGTCGCTGGAGGCGGTGCTGGGGCAGTACGGGGTGACGACGCTGGACGGGTTCGGCCTGCGGCGCGACGACGCGGCGATCGGCCCGGCGGGCGCGCTGATCCGGTACTTGCGCGAGACGCAGGGTGGCGGCGAGGCCGAACAGGGCGCAGTAGGAGAGAAGGGCCCAGGCCGCGCGAAGCCGATGCTGGCCCATCTTCAGCCGCCGCGGCGGGAAGAGACGTGCGGGTGGCTGCACCTGGATGCGACAGCTTTGCGCGCACTGGAAGTGCTGGGCACGATGCGCGCGAGTGCGGGGAAGGCGGCTGGTGGAAGTGGCGCGATCACCAGCGGAGACGGCTCGCTCGCAGGCATTTTCTGCGGCGAGGGTGGGGGAGGGGGCTTTGTGGGGTGTCGGACAGCGATGGGCAAACGGATGCTGCGGGAGTGGCTGTGCCGGCCGCTGTCCGATCTTGCGGGGATTGAGGCGCGACAGCGCTGCGTGGGGACGCTGATTGGAGACCGTCGCGCGGCGGGGGAACTCGGCGATGCGCTCGCGGCGGTGCAGGATGTCTCGCGGATGGCAGCCCGTATCGCCCTGGCCCGCGCGACGCCGCGGGACGTGGTGGGGCTGGGCAGGTCGCTCGCGCAGGTGCGCATGGTGGCCGATGCGATGGAGAACGCGCCGGCGTTCGCGGGGCACTTGGGAGTGTTGCGGAGGATCGAGGGGGAACTGGGTGGGTTGTCGGCACAGATCGCAAAGACGTGCGTCGAATCGCCGCCGATGCACCTGCGCGACGGCGGGCTGGTGCGCGACGGGGTGGACGCGGAACTGGATGAGGCGCGTCTCTTGCAGCGCGACGGTGCGCAGTGGATGGCCGAGTATCAGAAGCGCCTCATCGAGACCCACGACCTGCCGAGCCTGAAGGTCGGGTACAACCGGGTTTTCGGGTACTTCATCGAGTTGCCCGCGGCCCAGTCCAAGCGAGCGCCGGCGGAGTTCACGCGAAAGCAAACCCTGAAAAACGCGGAGCGGTACGTCACGCCCGAACTTCGGGAGTTCGAGCGCAAGGTGACGACCGCGCAGTCCCGGGCCATCGAGCGCGAACTGGCGATCTTCGATGGGTTGTGCGCGGCCGCGGCCGCGCTGCTCGCGCCGATCGCGTTGTTCGCGGACACGGTCGGGAATCTCGATGCGCTGCTGTGCTTCGCGGATAAGGCCGCGCATCGCGGCTGGATGTGCCCGGAGATGATCGAGGAGCCGACGCTCCGGATCGTGCAGGGACGGCACCCCGTGCTCGACGAGTTGCTCGAGGGCGGGGGTGGTGGC
>CAYMWG010000236.1:0-4742 GCA_964393765.1 uncultured Phycisphaeraceae bacterium | reverse complement strand
GCCCCACCGCTCGCATCGGCGCCCGCCTCATCCTGCACATGGAACATCGTCCGGAACTTGTAGATATCGAACACCTGCCCGCCGATCGATACCCGTCGCTGCTTGAAGATCACCGGACCCGGCCCGCCAGCGCGCACCATCACCGCCACGCCCAGCATCACCGGGCTGAAGATCACCATCGCCGCGAGCGCACCCAGCACGTCCAGCAGGCGCTTGGTCACGCCCCCCAGCCCGTGGTGCGGCGTCTCGCGATAACTCAGGATCGGCATCCCGTCCAACTCATTCACGCTCATGCTCTGCGCCACATACCTGGGCGACACGTCCGGCACGATCCGCACATCCACCGGGTGCTTGTCGAGCGCGGCGAGCACCTGAGAAAGATGCGAAGCGCGCGAGCCGGGCAGCGCGACGTACACCGCATCGGGCTTGTACTCCCGCAGCGTCTCATCGAGTTCGCTCAGCCCGCCCCGCACCGGGTGCTCCATGCACTCCGTGCGGCGCGTCCGCTCCGTGTGCGACACGAAGTACGCGACCTTGATCCCCGTCCACGAGTTGCGCTCCAGCGTGTGCGCGACGATCTGCCCCAGCCGCCCGCACCCGATGATCGCGACGTGACGCAGGTTCCACCCCCGCGTGCGGAGCCTCCGCACCACGATGCGGAACACGATCCGGTGCGCCGAGAGCAGCAGCGGCAGCAGCACCGTCAGCACGCCCAGTTGCACGCGCCCCGCGTCGAGCGTCACACCCCAGAGGACCACAGGCTCATATGTGCCCCGGAACACCGAGGAATCCGTCGCGTACAAAATCGCCAGCACCGCCAGCATCGTCACCAGCGACGCCTTGAAGACCTGCGACACCTCCGTCGTCAGCGACTTGTCGCGGTGCGGGCGGTACAGACTGAACCAGCGGAGGCACAGCAGCGCCACCGGCACCGTGTACAGCACCAGCGCCTCCTTGGGCGGGTGCTCCCACGATTCGGGCCACCACGTCTTCTCGATCGTCAGCCGCCGCACGCCCCACGCCGCGAACGCCGCGATCACCACGATCAGCCCGTCCATGACGGCCAGTAGCCCGACGAACAACTGATGCTGCTGCTTGAGCAACCCGCTGGCCCCTTGTTGCTTCACTGTCCCGCAAACGTCGCGGCCTGTCAACCCGGCCCATCCGCCCCCCAATCCCCCATCCGACGAACACGTTCTAGCGGGCGGGCATCGCCGCCAGGTAGGCTCCCACGACAATCAGCCCGATCCCCAGCCAGTTTATGCCCGATGGACGCTCGCCGAGCAGGACCACCGCCAGTACGATCGCGATCGGCACGCTCAACTTGTCGATCGGCGCGACCTTGCTCGCATCCGCCAGTTGCAGGGCCTTGAAGTAGAACAGCCACGACACCGCGCCCGCCACGCCCGACAGCGCGATGATCGCCATCGCCTTCCCGCCCACGCCAAACCAAGCGCCCGAGTTTGGCTCGCCCGCCCCACCTCCACTCCCCGCCACGTACAGACTCGGGAGTTTCGCCCACACGCCCAGCGCTGTACCCACGATCAGCAGGAACACGGTCATCACGATGCTCCGCAGCACCGTGGCCAGCGTCGGGTCAACACTCTTCAGCCCGGCTTTCCCCAGGATCGCCACCATCGCCGCGCAAACCGCCGACAACCCCGCGTACAGCATCCACCGTTCGGCAGGCATCAGCGGTCTCCAGTCCTACTCCGCCTTCGTATGCTCGCCATAGAAGGTGTCGTAGATCTCGTCGAACTCGGATACATCCACCCGCGCGCCCTTCTTCGGGTTCGCGATGTTCTCCCAGGAATAGTGCCCGGTGCCCCCCACCTCTCGCCCCGCCGCTTCAGCCCGGCGCTGCTCCAGCAGGTCGTCATAGGCACGCCGCTTCGCGGGCTCCGACAGCACCTCGTACGCCGCCGCCGCCGCCGCGAACTGCTTCTCCGATCCCTTGCCCGTGTCGGGGTGGTGCTTCTTGGCGAGGTCGCGGTACGCGCGCCTGACCTCCTCCGTCCGCGCTGTCGGCAGGATGCCCAGTGTGTCGTAGTGGGTTCGCTCGCTCATGCGCAGTCCGATCGCACCCCCCCGTGCCCCTAGTGCCCGCCCGATGCACCCGGTGCGCTACCCGGGGGCACGCCCGCACCGGGAGGCCTCGCGCCCGGTTGCGCTGCCCCGCCGTGCGGGTTCACCAGCGGCGGCGGTGCCGGCGCGACGGGGTTCGCGTTGTCCACGAACATGCATTCGATCTCGAAGATCAGCGTCGCGTTGGGCGGGATGACGCCGCGCCCATCGCCACGCTCGCCGTACGCGAGTTCGGGAGGGATGACGAGTTTCCGCAGCTCGCCCATGCCGATGCCCTTCAGCCCCTCATTCCACTTGATCGACGGCTCGGGCACACGCAACTTCGCGGGCTCGCGCCCGGTCTGGCGCGTGCTGTTGAACCGCGTGCCGTCCGCCAGCCACGCGGTGAAGTGCATCGCGATCTCGCCGCCCTGAACCACCGGCTGTGCGGAGGCCCCATCGGTCGCCTTCCGCGCCCGGATAATGACCAGCCCGCCCTGCGCATCGACTACGCCGTACCACGGCTCGGACTGCCGCACAAACTCTGTCGGCTTGGTGCCGTCCCCGCCCCACGCCTCGACGCCCTGCGCATCATAACCCACATCGTGTAGTGCAAGACGATCGGTGCCGATCTCGATGCTGCTGGTCATCTCCACCGCGCTGCCGATCGCCGTCGGGAACATGTGCGCGGTGCGCCCCGATGCACCGTTGCTGGTGGAGCGGATCACGAGGTCGAGGTTCGGATCAAGTTGCGCCAGCGTCACCGCTGGGAACGCCTTGGGCGCGGCCCACAGTCCCGCGGCCGCATCCGTGAATTCTTTGCCCGCGCGGAAGTCCAGCACCCGCAGGCGAAGTTCCTTTCCAGCGCGGTAGAGGTGGAACACTCCCTGCCGGAACGGCGACAGAGGCGAGTCCTCCCGCGTGATCTCGAAGTACACCGCGTTGTCGAGCCCTTCGACCGTGATGCGCGCAGCGCCGTACTGCAGCGCGGCGGTCCCGTCCGCGCCCTGGGCCGTTCCCTCGACCCGTCCCTCGCCGCGGAACGAGCCGCACAGCATCGCCAGCAGCCGCTCGAACTCCGCATCGGCGTGGCGCGGCTCGGTCACCAGCGTCGCGGGCTTGTCCACGCCCGGCTCCGTCGCACCGGCGAGAGGGCTTGCGCCCTTGTCCTGGGCCGCTGCGGTCAGAGGCAGCACGAACACCGCCGCGACCGCGAGCCTCATCATGTGCGTCACCATGCCTGGACCTCCGTGTTGGAACCCCACGACCTCACGCCATCTCCGGGAACATCTTCTGCACCACGCCGACCAGGTCCTTCACATGGCTGATCGACTCGTTCATGAACTTCTGCTCGGTCTCATCCATCTTGAAACTGATGATCTTCTCGATGCCGCTCCCGCCCAGGACCGCGGGCACGCCCACGAAGTAGCCCTTGCCCTTCTGGCCTGGGGCAACGCCGTAATCGTCCTCGCAATAGGCCGCGGACGCGATCACGCGCTTCTTGTCGCGCACGATCGCCTCGACCATCTCGACGACGCCGGCGCTCGGCGCGTACCACGCGCTGGTGCCCATCAACTTCACCACCTCGCCCCCGCCGGCCTTGGCCCGCTCTACGCACGCGTTGATCTTCTCCGGCGAGAGAAGGTCCGTAATGGGGATCCCGTTCACGCTCGTGCGCCGCGGCAGCGGCACCATGTCGTCCCCGTGCCCCCCCAGCAGCATCCCCTGCACATCCTCGACGCTCACGCCCAGTTCCCACGCGAGGAACGTCTTGTACCGTGCCACATCCAGCGCGCCCGCCTGCCCCATCACGCGGCTGGCCGGGAAGCCCGTCACCTTCCACGCAACGTAGACCATCGCGTCGAGCGGGTTGCTCACCACGATGACGATCGCGCCGGGCGCAAACTCCTTGACGTTCTGCGCGACGTGCTTCACGATCCCCGTGTTCACCTGGATCAGGTCGTCGCGGCTCATCCCCGGCTTCCGCGGCAGGCCCGCCGTGATCACCACCACATCCGACCCGGCGATGTCCTTGTAATCAAACGTGCCCGTCAGCCGCGAATCGAAGCCCTCGATCGGCCCGCAGCACGCGAGGTCGAGAGCCTTCCCCCTGGGCATGTGCAGTTCCGGCTTCTCCTTGTTGGCGATATCGAGCAGGACGACATCGCCCAGTTCTTTCATCGCCAGGGAACGGGCACACTCGCCGCCGATGTTGCCGGCACCGATGACGCTGATCTTCGCACGCTTGAGCATCTGCTGAACCTCATTTCGCTGCGGCGAAGCCATGCTGTGTGTGCTGCGCCCGGGTGCTGGTGAAAGGTCGCAATCCTAGGTGTCTTCCTCGGGCTCCTCCCCCGCAGGGGGAGGTGGTCGCCCCAGCGACCGGAGGGGGCTACCTGCCTTCGCTTCCTTTCGGCTCCTCCGCAAATGGAAGTAGCCGTGCAGCGCACGGTTCTCCGCGTTGTCCCCGCCTCTCGCGGTGTATCCCCTCACCCAAACTCCACGGGCACCGGCTTCATGTCCGCCCTGCCCGGGATCGGCAGCGGCACCCGAACCTCCCGCCCGTGCGCAATCGCCTGCACCAGTTGCGGCTGCCCGGGCGGCTGCTCCCCGCCAATCGCCGCGACAAGGTCCCGCACCACGATCCCCTTGCCGAAATCAAACTGCCTGTACACCTG
>CAYMWG010000235.1:0-4751 GCA_964393765.1 uncultured Phycisphaeraceae bacterium | reverse complement strand
GCAGCACGCCAACCCCGCCGGATGGGGGCAGCACACGCTGCCGCCGCTGGGGGGCGCTGATCCATCATCACCCGACGACTTCCGTCCCGCGATGGGCTGGCGCATTGCGCTGGCCCTGATCGCGCTCCTCCTGCTCATCGCGGTGGTCATCATCCAGCGGCCCGTGGCGGTGCCCGCAGAAAGGAAGGAACTCGCCGCGGCGGGGATCGCCGAGGAGTACGGCCCATCCGTCGAGACGACGATGGTCGCCAAGATGTACTTCGGGATGCGGACGATCGTGGGCGGCGATCCGCAGTTTGCGCGGATGATGCAGGAGAGCGCGGACAGCGCGGCAGACTTCGCCACCGGCGCGAGGCCGGCGGAGGTTGTCGGGCCACCACGGGAGAAGCCCGACCTGCCGCCGCCGGCGCACACGCGGATGCAGGCGGCGGTTCTCGCGGCAGAAACGCTCGGCGAAGAGGCCGCGCTGGACAGGCTGCGCCGTGTCGAGCCTGTGCTCGCCGACGACTCCGTTCTGCGGGGTGACGCGGCGATCCTTCGACGCATCTACGGGGGCGAGAGCGGGGCGGAGGTCTCCGCCTTGATGGAGGATGCCGAGCGCACCGCCTTTCTCGATCGGCACGGGCTCTTCGGCGAGTTGGCCCTGAGTCACGGCGATGCACAGGCGGACGTGCGCACCCGCGCTGCCCGCAGCGGCCTCATCATGGTCATGGGGATCATGGGGTTCGGCGCGGTCGTGGTGCTCGCGGGGCTGGCAGGCATCGGCATGCTCATCTACTTCTGTGTGCTCGCATCGCGCGGGAAACTGCGCCCGAGGTTTGTCGAGCCCGCGCGGCTCGCCGCGGCGGATGAGGGCGCGACGGCCTGGGGCTGGGGACTGGACCCACAGGGGCGGCTCATCTGGCTGGAGACGGTCGCGGTGTTCCTCGCGGCGTTCCTCGCGCTGGGCGTAAGCGGCGACATGATCCAGGCGCGGGTGGGGCCAAAGCCTTGGGTGATGTTCTACGCACTTCTCGGGCAATGGTTGCTCGTGCTCACGCTGTTCTGGCCCGTGGTGCGCGGCATGCCGTGGCAGCGGTGGCGCGGCGAACTGGGCTGGCATCGCGGCGAGGGCTTCTTCAAGGAGGTCGGCGCTGGGCTGATGGTCTACCTCGCGAGTCTGCCCATCTACATGGTCATGGCGATCCTGGTCGCGATCACCGTCATCATCGGCAAGGAGTTGGGATGGGACCTTGCGCCCGCGCCCGAGGACAACAAACTCGTGGACCTCGCGACGAGCGGCAACCCGCTGCTCATCGCGCTGCTGTTCCTGCTGGCGACGCTGTGGGCGCCGGTGGTCGAAGAGTCGGTTTTCCGCGGGGCCCTGTACCGGCACATGCGCTGGCGGCTGGCACCGGTGCTGGCCGTCTTCCTCACCGCGCTGGCCTTCGCCATCATGCACGGGTACGCGCCGATCCAACTCGTCATGGTCGGCCTGCTCGGGGTTGTGTTCGCGCTCATCCGCGAGTGGCGCGGCTCGCTCATCGGGGCGATGGCAGCACACTTCGTTCACAACGCGGTGGTGCTGACGTTCGTGATCGTGCTGTTCGGGCAGATGGGGAAGTGACCGTGGTCCGCGAGTGCCGCCGCGTCCTCCGTCATCTTCATGTCTTCTCTGCTCTTCTCTGCTTGCTCCGCTCGCTCTCAGTTCCTTCTTCGCTGCCTTATGCCGCGCGCTCGGCGGGGGCCGCGGCGGGTGCTGCGGTCGGCTTTGCCGACTCAAGCCCGCGCTCCACGACATCGCAGAAGCGTCCGCACAGGACCGATTTGCTCAGGTCGCGGTCGATGAGCATGCTCGCGCGTCGGCCCATCGCAGCCAGTTCCTCGGGCGCAGTAGCGACGATCCGCTCAACGGTTTCCGCCGCGCCCGAGACATCGCCGTGGGTGATGTGCCAGCCGATCCTGTGATCGCGCACGAGGTCCGAGATGTGGCACGGGTCCGGCCCCAGCAGCAGGACTGGGCGCGAAACGGCCATCGCGCCGTAGACCTTGCACGGGTGGACTACGCCCACGGCCTCGTTGCCGACGCTCACCAGGTGGACATCCGCGGCCGAGAGCGAGAACTTGATCTTGTCCAGCGGCTGATAGGGCAGGCTGACCATGTTGGTCAGGTTGTGCTCGGCGATCGCCGCCTCGACATCCTTCTTCCCCGCGCCGCTCCCGATGAACATGAACACGATGTCCTTGCGCAGGCGCAACTGCACCGCGGCATCGACCAGTGTCTTCACCGGGTTCGAGATCGCGTGGTTGCCGCTGAACATGATGACAAACTTGCCATCGAGTTTGTGCTGCTTGCGGAACGGATTCGTCTCGTGCGGGATGACGCCCAAGTGGTCATCGTGCGGCCACGGCGGCATGACCGCGAGTTTGTGGCTCACATCCACCTTGCGGTTGAGGCGCGCGGCCATGAAGCGGTCGAGGGCAACCACATCCGCCGCGCGTCGCAGGACCATGCGGTTGAACGCGTCGTAGACCTTCACGGCCAGCGCATCGGGCTTGACCTTCCCCAGTTCGATCATCTGATCGGGGTTGAGGTCCATGACCCAGTACTTGATGGGCACGCCGCGCAGGACCGAGATGACCATCGCGGCCGCCGCGCACATCGGAGGCGAGGTACTGACAAGGATCGCACGAAGGCCGCCAACGAACGGGCCGCGGACCACGCACTGGAGCATGAACAACATGCCCCCGAGGAGCCGCACGGGGATCGACCCCTTGCCGAAACTGGAGAACGGCAGGCGGATGATCTCGACGCCGTCCCGCGTCTCGCGGTGCGGGTATTTGACCTTCGGGTCGTCGTAGCCATTCGCGGAGGTGAGAACGACGACGCGGTGGCCGCGACGCACGAGTTCGGCCGCGGCATCGGCGACGTGCTGGCCGACGCTCGCCGGGTCGGGCACGTACACCTGGCTGAGGACCAGGATGGTGCTGGGAGTGTTCGCGGCCATGCGTTAGTGCCCCGAAGTGCGATGGGCGATCAGCGTGACCGGGCGACAGCGCGGCGCTTGCCGGCGCTTGCCTTCTTGCCACCCCCACGCACGGCCTTGGCAACCTTCTTCTTGCCCTTCGCGGCGACGCGCGCCTTGGCCTTGGGGGCCGGCGCGGCCTTGGCCTTCGGGCGCGAGGCTTTCGCGGTGCCGTTACGCGTAGAGCGGGATGCGCCGGGTCCGTACTTGGCCATGTACTCCTCGTGGATCCAGCGGTAGGTCTTCTCCATGCCGTCGCGCAGGCGCGTGTCGGGCTCCCAGCCAAAGACCTGCTCGATGAGCGTGTTGTCGCTGTTGCGCCCCGCGACGCCCTTGGGGGCATCGAGTTTGTAGGAGCGGTCGAGTTTGACATTGCCGATCGCCTCCGCGATCGAGACCAACTGGTTGATGCTCACCAGTTCGCTCGAGCCCAGGTTGATGGGCTGGGTGTAGTCCGAGTCGGTCAGCATCCGGATGCCCTTGGTGCAGTCCGTGATGTACATGAACGAGCGGGTCTGCGAGCCGTCGCCCCAGATCTCGATCTGGTGCTTGCCGGTGTGCAGCGCGTGGATGACCTTGCGGCAGATCGCCGCCGGGGCCTTCTCGCGCCCGCCCTCCCAGGTGCCCTCCGGCCCGTAGACGTTGTGGAACCGCGCAACGCGCGTGCCCAGGCCGTAGTCCTCGCGGAAGTGCCGGCTCATGCGCTCCGAGAACAGTTTCTCCCAGCCGTATCCGTCCTCGGGCATGGCGGGGTAGGCGTCCTCTTCCTTCAGCGCGGTGACGTTGGGGTCCGTCTGCTTCGACGCGTTGTAGACGCACGCCGAGGAACTGTAAAAGAAGCGACCGACCTTTGCCTCCTGCGCCGCCATCAGCATGTGCGTGTTCGTCAGCACGCTCAACATGCACAGGGCCTTGTTGTTCTCGATGAAGCCCATGCCGCCCATGTCCGCGGCGAGTTGGAAGACCTGCGCCCCCTCGCAGCCCTTGAGCGCCTTGCGGCAGTTGCCAAGGTCTTTCAGGTCGAGTTGCAGGTTCTTCACATCGCGGAAGACCTGGTACCACTCATCGAGCGGCTTGATGTCCACCGAGCGGATGTTCTTGTAGCCAAGGCTGCGGAACTCGGCGACGAGGTGGCCGCCGATGAATCCGCCGCCGCCGCAAACAACAATGGGCTGATCCTTGCTGGACATAGGGGCAACTGACCTTTCAGACTCGATGTTGGTGGTTCTGCTCGGGTGCTTGTCGGGTGGCACCGCTCTCCAGAGCGGTGCAGCAGCGGGTCATGCGACGCACGGAACGGGGGATCGGGTCAACACATTCGGGGTTCCGAGGGCCGCTTCCGATCCGTTGAGATCCATCGGCCGCAGTCCTACGGACTCTAGGCCAAGGGGGTTCGGATCAAGGGTTCTCGGACCCGCGGCGGGAGCGGCGGGAACACGGCACAGGTCCGCAACAGAGGCATATGAACGCTCTCGCGGCAGACGGGGCAGGCCCTGGGTTGGTGGCTGGAAGGGTGGCGGGCGCATGGGTACCTCCTTGTCCTGAAACAGGCGGCAAGCCCGGCATCGCACGCGCGGAACCGAGCCCGAACCGGGAGTTCATCGGCCAGTGTGCTGCGGAGGTGTAGCCCGACGAGAGCGGCGGCTGTGGCCCCAATGGGGCCAAGGGCTGTAGCCGCGGGTGGAGCGCAGCCGCGTCCTCGCGGGCGGAGCGCAACCCGTGGTAAGGGGCGCGGTTTCTCTCTCC
>CAYMWG010000234.1:3108-4761 GCA_964393765.1 uncultured Phycisphaeraceae bacterium | reverse complement strand
GGCAAGGGAGGGGGCGGGGGACTCGCGATCGCGCGATCGGGTGCGGGCAATGTCGCCGAGGTCTGGGCGACAAGCACGCCGACGCTCTTTCTGCCTTACCCGTTCCACAAAGACGACCACCAGAAGCACAACGCGCGGCCGCTGGTCGATGCGGGCGGGGCAATAGTCTGCACCGACCATGTGTCATCGGCAGCCAACCTGCGGGAACACTCGGGCACACTGGCCGAACTGCTGGGCGATCCCGCCCGGCGCGAGTCGATGCGGAACGCACTCGCAGCCCTTGGCCCGGCGGACGGGGCAGCGCGGGTGGCGAGGGTGTTATGGGATGCACGGGAGGTGTGAGAAGGGGATTTTGGATGGGGGATGTTGGATTTTGGATCGGGGGGCAGGTCATGGTTTAGACTTGTGGCATGACCGCACGCGGGCAGAACGACACACCGGCATCGAACGCGCAGGCGGGCGCGGGGAAGGCCCGTCAGGACTGCGTCCTTCTGCACGCGAGCGGGGGCGCGACGGTGCCGACGGACCTGCTGGCGTCGCTGGCCAAGCGAATCCCGCACATCACGACGCATTCCGACTCGTACCGTGCTTTCGCGGAGGTGTGCGCTCTGGCAAAAGGTCGGGGCGGGGAGCTTGTCTCAACTGTCGTGCTGGTGCTGGTCGACCCGGTCGCGATCGGCGATGCCGAGGAACTTGTCGATGAACTGCGGATGCACGCCCCGACGGTCGCGGTGTGGTGGTACGCGCAGAAGGACGGACGTTCCCTCCGCAAACTTGGTCCCGGGGAGCGTGCGCCATGGACGGCCCAACGCCCTGCGGACAACCCACTCGCCCCGCCTGTGATTGCCGAGCGGCGTGCCACGCCGGGGATATCCGGTATCACGGGCAGGATGCCCGTGCCACAGGTGCCATTCCGCGCGTCCAGCAAACCCGTTGCGCGCGCGAACGAGCCACCCCGCGTCGTCGTACGGCCCAATGGGCCAAGCCGCGGCCTGCGGCTGGTGGGGAAGGAGCAGGTTGAACGAGAAGGGGCATCGGCGCATCTCAGTCCCGAGCGAATGCGGGTGGGCGTCGCGTGCGAACCCGTCGCTGGCGCTCCGGGCTCTGAAGAGGCGGATCAGAGGCGGGTGCCCATGCTGACGGAAGAGGAACTGCGGATGTTGCTGTCGGACGATGTGATCCCCCCCGCTCCTGCAACCCCGATTCTGCCGGCAAGCGGCGGTGACCGGAGCCGGAGTTGATGATCCCTTCCGTCCCAACCAACACGAGCGACTCCGAGGGAGCCTCGCCGAGCGTGCGCGTGGTGCTGGTCGGACGGAGCGAGTTGGAGCGGCCGCTGCGCCGGCTGAGGGAGGTGGAACTGATCCGCGCCCGGAGCGCCTTGGGCGCGATCGGTGAGGTTGCCAACCCGATTGATTTGGAATCGGAGGGTGGGCCTGCGCGCACGGTGGTGCTGGTCGCGCCGGGTGTTGTGGCTGCTCAACGCGAACAGGCGTTCGCCGATAGTGTGAAGCGGGTTGATCGAGCGGCCCGCATCTTCGCGATTGGTGATGCGCCTCAGAACGGCGCCCCGCCCCCTCACCACGCGCCGTACGACGGCACGGTGGCCGCGGATGCCGCCGATACCCGGGACCTGCTCTCGCGGCTGCTCTC
>CAYMWG010000234.1:0-3008 GCA_964393765.1 uncultured Phycisphaeraceae bacterium | reverse complement strand
CGAGGTGGCCCCGCTCTCCGAGGTGGCCCCGCTCTCCGAGGTGGCCCCGCTCTCCGAGGTGGCCCCGCTCTCCAGAGCGGGGTCTGAGATTGCTGTTCCCAACCCGCAAGTTTCTCATGAAATCGTGATCGCCATGCTGCGCGGCACCGATCCCATCGAGATCGCGATGGTCGGCGTGCGGAAACGGCTGGGAGTCGCCAACGCGGCGTTCGTGAAGGCCGCGCGGTCCCACGGGCAGGGTGCGTCTGCCACGCTAGCACCGCCCACCGGCGGCGTGCCCGTGAAGATGGATGACAGGCTCCTGGGCTACCTGGTCGCGCCGCGCGCGGAGCGGGCGGCGGTCGAGGCAGAGGCCGCAGCGCTCGCCCTGTGGGTCGCGCTCGCTGCCCAGCAGGACCAACTCAAGCGCGCGGCGTTCACCGACGAGTTGACGGGCGCGTGGAACCGGCGCTACTTCAGCCGCTTCCTTGGCGCGGCGATCGAGAAGGCCCGCGCAGCGCGCCACTCCGTCGCGGTGTTGTACTTCGACCTCGACAACTTCAAGACCTACAACGACCGGTATGGGCACTCCGCCGGCGATGAGATTCTCGTCGAGACCGTCAAACTGCTCAGCAGCGTTATCCGTCCGTCGGATCGTGTGTGCCGGATCGGCGGCGATGAGTTCGCCGTGATCTTCTATGACCCCACCGGCCCGCGCGACCACATGCCACCCGGTCAGGGGCAGGCGCCATCAGAGATCGGGCCGATCGCGCTTCGGTTCCAGCGCCAGATCTGCGAGCACCGTTTCCCCAAGCTCGCCGGCGGCGCGGGCGGCGCTCCGGGCACGCTCACCATCTCGGCGGGGATGGCCGCGTTCCCGTGGGACGGCGCCACCGCGCAGTCCCTGCTCGACAAGGCCGACGAGCTCGCCCTCCGCAGCAAGCAGCAGGGTAAGAATGCCATGACCCTCGGGCCCGGCGCGGAGCGTGTGTGCAGGATCAGCCCCGAGGCCTGAGCGGCAACGGCCTTGTCAAAGGTCGCACGCGCCGATCGTCACGGCGGTGGTTCAGGCTCGCGGCTCATCCCCGGGCGGGCAGCACCTCTTCCCGGAACTGGTATTCGACGCCGCGGCGTTTGTGCTCGCCGAGCACCCGCCCCACGAGGGCTTCATCGGGGCCGAGCAGCTCGGGCACGATCACGCCCGTCTGGCGGATCTCACCTGCCGCGAGCATTCTCGCGACGATCGTGCAGGGGAAGGCGGTCGTCCTCGCCATGCTCGTGCAGCGGCTCGCTTTGTCGTAGCGGTCAGACAGGTCCCACCGCATCCGCACGCGCTTGCCATGCTTCACACCGTCGGCGATCACGCGCATCACCGTCAGGTCCTCCTCACCCGGCGCGTACGTCCACATTGGGAAGAGCAGCCTGGCCATGAGGTCGCGCGGGCGAACCTTGCCGGTGCCGCCGCCGGCCAACCCCACCTCAACCGCTTCCTCCGAGAACAGCCCGGTCTCGCGCAGCACCCGCATCAACTCAATGTGCCCCGGATACCGGAGCGTCTTCTCCTTCATCATGGGCACGCGGCCCAAGTGCGTCGCCGCGAGGCTCCGAAGGCCGTCGGTATTGAACGCCTCCAGAGTTCCCACGCCGTCAAACTCCATGAGTTCCGGCTCGCTCAGCGCGGTGCGCACAACCACATCGCCGTGCTCGACCAGGCGCGCCGGGCGCGTGTACTCCTCCACCACATCCGCAGGGCTGAACGCGGCCTTGTACTGATACGGCCAGCGCCGCTCGACTGGCAGGCCGCCCACATAGATCTCGATGCTCTCGCACGGGTGGAGCATCGCCGCGGCGTGCCCGGCCAGCAGGTGGCTCATCCCCGGGGCGACGCCCATGTCCACAACCGCTGTCACCCCCCGCTCCTTCGCGAGCGAGTCGAGGTCGAGCGCGTCCTCGCCCATGAACGAGATGTCGGCGTAAGGCTTGTTGGCTTCGATGACGGCGCGAAGCGCGCTGAACGCGATGCGCGAGGCCAGAGCGCCCAGGACAATGTCAAACGGTGCGACCAGACCCTTGATCGTCGCGGGGTCTGAGAGATCGGCCGTCAGCGTGCGGACGGTGAGGCCGTCGTGTTTGCACCGCTCCGCCACGCGGGACAGGGCGTCGGCGCGCGAGTCGGCGATGGTGACGGCAAAGTCGGGCGCGAGGTCGAGGGCCATGACGGATCCGACCATGCCGGCGCCGAGAACGATCGCTGAGGGAAGAGGCATGGGGGGAGTTTAGGGGATGCCGGAAGTCGGAAGTCGGAAGTAAACATGATCTAAGCCCGGAGCGCCCCTCATACGCGAGGGGCTGGCCGGGCCTGCGCCCAAGGGACCCAAGGATGTGCCGGAAGGGGGCCCATCGTCTGGCTTCATCGATCAGCAAGGGCGCAACCCGTCGTTTGCGCTCCGGGCTCTGATAGGTCGCGCTTCATTTCTGATTCGCTCCGATCCCCGCCTCCCCAATCCCCGTGCCCACAAACTCGAACCAGTTGACATTGAAGAGCGAGCCCTTGCCCGCGCCGCGAAAGACCAGGAACAGGTCCATGGTCCCGCCGGCCCGCGCGTCCTCGCCGATCGGTGCCTCGATGGTCGTCCACTCCTGCCATCCACCCGTGTTGGCGACGGGCACCGCGGCGATCAGCGTGCCGTCCGGGGCGCCGAGCCGAACCTCAATGCTGCCACCCGCGGTGTCCGATGCCACGCGGAAGCGGAGCGCGTCGATGTTCAGCAGATTCACCGGCGCGTAACTCGCCCAGTCGCCGTCTTCAATGAACGCGCACGCGGCACCCTTTCCACCGCCGGCCGCGTCCTCGCACTTCTCGATCACGATGCCTCGGTGGGTGGAGAAGTGTTCCGCCTGCTTGCGGCGGGGCTGGAGGACCACCTGCGCCCGGGCGGTAAGAGCCGATACTCCGGGACCGCCGAGGTCCGTGTATGTGGCGCTGATCACCGTGAAGATGTTGGCCCCTGCGGTGTGCCCCCCACCTC
>CAYMWG010000233.1:0-4762 GCA_964393765.1 uncultured Phycisphaeraceae bacterium | reverse complement strand
GAAGTACCTCGTCGGCATCAAGGGCCCCCTCACCACGCCGATCGGTGGCGGCATCCGCTCGCTCAACGTCGCGCTTCGACAACTTCTTGACCTCTACGTCTGCCTGCGCCCCGTGCGCTGGTTCCAAGGCGTCCCGTCGCCCGTCAAGAAACCGGGCGATGTGGACATGGTCATCTTCCGCGAGAACACCGAGGACATCTACGCCGGCATCGAGTGGGCGGCGGGCACGCCCGAGGCCGCGAAGTTTCTCGCCTTTATGGAAAAGGAGTTCCCCAAGGAGTTCACCAAGATCCGCTTCGGTAGCCAGGCCCGCACGGCCGAGTTTGCCAAGGCCGCGATGGAAGGGCACGACACCCCCGATGACCACAAGGTCATGGTGGGCGTCGGCATCAAGCCCGTCAGCAGGCTCGGCTCGCAGCGCCTCATCTACGCGGCCATCGAGTTTGCGCTTCGAGAGAAGCGCAAGAGCGTGACCTTTGTCCACAAGGGCAACATCATGAAGTTTACCGAGGGTGCATTCAAGGACTGGGGCTACGAGCTGGCCTCATCCCCCACCACCGAGGGCGGCTTCCGCGACAAGTGCGTCACCGAGCGCGAGTCTTGGATTCTCGGAAACAAGGGCGACAACCCTGACCTCTCCGCCGAGGCGAATGCCAAGATGATCGACCCCGGCTACGAGATGATGACGCCCGACAAGCAGAAGAAGATTGTCGATGAGGTCAACACCGTCCTCAAACTCTGGCCGTCTCACGGCGGCGGCAAGTGGAAGTCCATGCTCATGATCAAGGACTGCATCGCGGACATTACCCTCCAGCAGGTCCTCACACGCCCCAAGGACTTTGACGTCATCGCCACCCTGAACCTCAACGGCGACTACCTCTCCGATGCCCTCGCGGCACAGATTGGCGGCATCGGCATCGCCCCCGGCGCGAACATCAACTACATCACCGGGCACGCGATCTTCGAGGCAACGCACGGCACCGCGCCCAAGTACGCCAACCTCGACCAGGTGAACCCGGGCTCGGTGATCCTCTCGGGCGAGATGATGCTCCGGTACATGGGGTGGACCGAGGCCGCGGACCTGATCATCAAGGGCATGGACGGCGCGATCAGCGCGAAGACCGTGACGTACGACTTCCACCGGATGATGGAGGGCGCGACGAAGCTCAAGTGCTCGGAGTTCGGCGAGGCGATCATCAAGCACATGGGGTAAGTTGAGCGGCCCAACTCTCTGAACGGGACGCATGACCAGACTATGAAGCTTCGCATCTACCTCGACACTTCGATCATCATCGCGAACGGTCTACCCACGATCGCTATACTTCCGCCACCGGAACTTTGAGGAGTCTCCGATGTCCTCGCAACCCTCCATCCCCACGCCCGCAACGCCCGAGTACTTCGACTACACCCGCGCTGCGCGCGAAGCCGGGATCGCCGACGCCGAGCTTCGCACCCTCATCGGCATCTTCGAGACCGACTACCCCGACGACCTGATGCTCCGGGAGCTTCATGTGCTCCGCGCCTGCAACGCCGTCTCCCGTGGTACGGTCACGATCCGTCAGGTGCTCGGCTCGACGAACTCGCAGGCCGCCTAGCGTCCGTTGCCAGCCATCGCACCTGTTCCCACGCACCCCGGCCCCGCGGCCGGGGTTTAACGTTCCCTTCCTCGCCCAAAGGGCGCATGCACGTTGCCACGGGTCAGCGAGTCGCCGCAGGCGACGGACGCAACCCGTGGTGTGCCCCCTATCTCCGCGCGGCCCGGAGGGCCGACGACGCAGAACCCACGGACTGAAGTCCGTGGGTTTCGGTCAGCCCGGGCGTGTCGCGCAGCCTGTGTGTGCGATGAAGCCCCGGAGCGGCGCAGCCCCTCCCCCGGCCCCGCAGCCGGGGGTTTCGTTTTCCGCCCCGCGTCACCCACGCCGCATCCCGCGGCATCGGCATCCTGCCTCTGCTTCAACCTCTCCGTGAGGCAGGGGCAAGGGGCGAGCTCGCTTTCGCACCTTCAACGCCTCAGCCTCTCCGCCCGAAGAGTGCACGATGGTTGTCCGGCACTTCACTACCCGCCGCACCCATGCCTCGTCCCGGCTACTCGGGAGCGAAGCCCGAATCTTCCCGTCCGGTCGCGCGGACTCCACCTCGGAACGTTCGGACGCCCGCGAATGCGTGCATTCGAAACAATGCGATATAATCTTCTGGGGGGCACGCCAACGCATGCGGAAAGACTCACCATGATCGTACAAAGAAATCCCCTGACGCTGGTGAGGGTTGCGCTCGCCTCCGCCTTGATTGGGGTTCTCGGGTGCTCCGAGGAACCGATCCAACAACCGGTCTCGGCCAAACAGAACGCGCCGGAGAATCCCCCGAAGCTTTCACCGCCACCTCCACCCAAGCGGGCCGTGTCCGAGACACAGCTCGCCCTGCCGGAGTACTACGGGTTCTACGCGATCGCTGACGGCAAGACAACCGAGATCAAGGCGTCGCCAACAGAAGCCCCCGAGTTTACCGCGAACGTGGAATTCCTTGCCTTTGACAAGGCCGTCGCAACCGGTCTCGCCAACCTACCGACGCTGCACAGGCTTTCGCTCAAACCTCCGCCCGCCAACCAGACTGACGATGGCTCGTTCAAGGGTTGGGACGACTTTTTTCAGAAGTCGCAAGTGGACGCACCCAAGCAGTGGGCAGAGGCTCGTTCGGGCATCCCAGGGGACGCAATCGCAATCGAGCTGCGAACCAAGCCCGTCAAAGATCAACCGGAGATGATCAGGATGGTTCCGGCGAAGGTGTTGGAGCCTGGATTGTACCTGTTGCGCCGAATCACTTATGTTTGGATTGATCGCTCTGTATACATATCCGGGCGCATCGCATCTGCCAGACTTGCGTTTCAATCAGACGACTTCCAATCGGCATCGTTCCACGCGGGCATCGTTCTGTCAATCGAACCGATGAATGCTGAAGCCAAGTCCTTACTAGCCGAGAGCGCCGATCGCTTCGGGAGGCGTGAACGATCAATTGGGGGTGTGACCATTGGTGACAGGGTTCTTGCGTTCGGACCGTCGGCGGTGCGAAAGTTGACCGTCGGCCCGGCGGGCGCGACGCCCGACATTCTGGAGCGTGCGGATTCGGCTGGAGGCGAATGGCTGCTGCGCCTCGGCGGACCCGCGGCCTCGCCCATCGCGTGGCCGGTCCCCGGGGCGCAGGCGGACAACCTGCTGGCGATCATGGCCGAGTCGCGTGCGGTCGCGCTGCCTGAGAAGGGCGGCGAGTTGGGCCAGACCCCGACCGAGGTGACGATCGAGCGCGCGGACGGCGGGCCGATCACGCTCCGGCTCGCGGAGCGGACCATCGGAGGCATGGGCCTTGTCGAGATCACCACCCGCGGCGATGGCCCCAAGACCGTCGTCACTCGCGCGGTGGTGGATGACCGCCTGCACCAACTCCTGCGTGACCGCAACGTCCGCATCTGGCGCGACCGCACCGCGATGCCCTGGGCACGCGGCGAGGTCTCGCGGGTGCGGCTTGAGAGCAGCAACAAGGCTCTGTACCTCGGGCGGCTTGAGGGACGGTGGAGCCTGCGCGAGCCGGTCGCCTCGCCCGCCGACAATGCCGCCGTGCAGCAGATGCTCGCGACGCTGGCGGGTGTGGAAGTCACGGAGTTCATCGACGATGGCGCGCCGGGCATCGCGACCGGGCTCGACAAGCCGTCGGCGCGTGTGCTGGTGGAGATCGACCGCCTGGAGAACAAGCCGGGTGCGGACAAGCCGACCGTCGAGACGATTCACCACACGCTCGATATCGGCGGTCGGGCGGACGCGGCGGGCGAGCGCCTGTTCGCAGTGATCGATGGCGACCGCATCGTCAAGATCAACGCCTCGGGCCTTGCGAAACTCTCGCTCGACCCGTCAACGTATCTGTCGCCTTTCCCGACATCCGTCACGCCGGCCTCGGTCGGGATGATGGTGCTGGACAGGCTGGATCAACAGGGTGTGCCGACGGAGGACGGGCGGATCTTGAAGCGGTCGATGGAGCGGTGGGTGGATCATGGTCAGATGGAAGGGGTTGCGCCCAAGGCGCTGACGGATGAAGAGGTGAAGGACATCGGCGCTGCGCTGGCGTTCCTGAGCGCAGATTCCGCGGCGGGCGAGACGAAGCCGGAGGTTCGTCTCGATGCGCCGGAGGGGTATCGGGCGGGCGCGAGGATCTCTCTGCGGTCGCTCGACGATGCGCCGCTGACGGAGGTTGAGGTGGGGATGAGCACGGTGTCGGCGCTGGCGGCGGTGCGGACCGGGAACGTGTACCGGGTGTATCCGCTGGATCGGCTGCCGCGATTGATTGCGCGGGTGATGGCGGCATCGCCTGCGATCAACCCGCCTGCGCCGGCGGGGAGCGATGCGGCGGCAGAACCGACCAAGTGAGGCTCAGGGCCTCGCGGCGAGTTCCGGGGCCTTCGCGGCGGTCAGGCTCAGGCTCCGCTTCCAGTCGTACGCGATCAGGTTGAAGACGAAGTCCATCTCGTTGCGTCGTCGGCCCCGGTACCGCACACGCCGGTACCCCATGTTCCGCATCCACGCGAAGGGATGCTCCACCACCGCACGCACCGACGCGATCATCCGATTGAGCCTCTTCTGGAGCGGCCAGTCGTTCGATGAGCCCGGCCTCTCGCCCGACCCGCCCGATACCAAGTTCAAGTCCGCCGGCATCCGCCACACGTCCGCCGCGGAGATCAACGCCAAGGACTTCAAACGCTGGCTAAAGAAGTCGGTCG
>CAYMWG010000232.1:3658-4811 GCA_964393765.1 uncultured Phycisphaeraceae bacterium | reverse complement strand
CCGGGCGGATGAGGTGATCGGCGGTGAGCACGCAGAAGACCGCGTTCTTGTCGAGTTTCTGGAAGACTGCCGCGCCAAAGCCCACGGCGTTCACGGTGTCGCGCCCCATCGGCTCGCCGAGGATGCGATCGTCGGTGAACTCCGGCAGCGCCGCGCGGATCTGCGTGCGGAACGCCTCACCTGTGCAGATGAACCTGCGCTCGATCGGGACCAGGCCCTCAACCCGCCGCGCCGCGATCTCCAGCAGCGAAAACGCGGCTCCCCGCGCCGCCCCCGACCCAGGCTCGCGGATCAGCGGCAGGAGTTGCTTGGGGCGTGCGTTGCGGCTCATCGGCCACAGGCGTGTCCCCGCACCGCCAGCCATGATCATCGCGTAGCGCATGGCCGGATGATAACGGCCCCCACGCCCACGATGAGCAGTTCAAGGCGAATCGTGGCGCTTCCTAGACCCCGCCTCTTTCCGCACTCTTCCTATCGCGCCGCGTACGCAGCCCCAATCAGCGCCGATACCTCAGCGGGTGGCTCGGTCCCCGAGCCGCGGTATCGGTCGATCACCCTCGCGACCATCCGTTCGGCATCGACCGGCGATTCCCCCAGCGCGACCAGCGCATCGACCGTCTGTCGGATGGGGATGACCGGGGGTGGAGTGATCGCGAGGGAACCAGACTTGCCGTTGTGCGCTGTGCCGCTCCCCCCCCCTTTGCCCGCACGCCTGATCGGCTTGGGCTCAACCGGCGGCGCGGCCATCTGTGCTGAGGTGTCCGTCGCGCTCCCACCAGCCACAACCCCGCGCGAAATCCCCAGCCCGATATATGTGTCGCACTTGCTCTTCAACTCATGCACGATCGTCTCGGCGAGTTTGGGTCCGATCTCCGGCAGAGTCTGGAGCATCCGGCCGTTGCGCTCGGCGATCGCACGCGCGATGACACCCGGCTCAACCGCCATGACGCGCAGGCCGCGCTTCGGCCCGAGTCCTTTCACGCTCATCAGCAGGTCGAAGAACGCCCGCTCCGGCGCGGATGCGAAACCCAGCAGTCGGGGCACAAAACTCGCGCCCTGCCCCTGCGCTTCCAGGTATTGCACGGTGTGCAGCGTCACTTCCTGCCCGACCATTGCCGCGCTCGGCCCCGCGCCGCTCCGGCCCAGCCAGGCA
>CAYMWG010000232.1:0-3558 GCA_964393765.1 uncultured Phycisphaeraceae bacterium | reverse complement strand
GCGAGCCGCTAAACTGCCCGCCGCTCCAGCCGTTCGGTTGCAAGCCGGAACACGGTTCGGGGTGCGATCGTATCGAGGAGACGGGGATGCGCCCCGCGGCCATTGATGGTTTGAGGGCCCCGCCGGATGGACCGGTGCCGGGCCGGGCAGTCTTTCCACGGAGATGCAGATGGCATCGTCCAATGCGTGCTGGGGTATCGAGATGGGCTCCGGGGCAGTCAAGGCCCTGAAACTCGAGCGATCCGGCGATGGAGTGAACGTTCTCGAGTTCGCCGTCATCCCGCACAAGAAGGTGCTCTCGACGCCCGACCTCGACCAGGCAGATGCCACGCGTGTGGCGCTGGGTGAGTTGGTAACGCGCTACGACCTGACCGATGCGCCCGTCGCCATCTCGGTGCCGGGTCACTCTGCCTTTGCGCGATTCGCCAAACTCCCGCCCGTCGAGCCCAAGAAGATCCCCGACATCGTGAAGTTCGAGGCGGTTCAGCAGATCCCGTTCCCGATCGACGACGTCGAATGGGACTACCAGACGTTCCAGAGTCCGGACAACCCGGATGTCGAGGTCGGCATCTTCGCGATCACGCGCGACCGCGTGATGGAGCGCCTGGCTCTGTGGGCCGATGTCGGTATCAGCCCCGATGTCATCACACTCGGGCCGCTCGCGGCGTACAACGCCGTCTCCTGGGACATGCAGTTCGGCCCGACAACGCCGGGCACGGTCATCCTCGATGTCGGCACGACCAGCACGGATTTGATCGTGTGCGAGCCGGGCCGGGTCTGGGTCCGCACATTCCCCATCGGCGGGCACAACTTCACGGAAGCGCTCGTCTCGGCGTTCAAACTCAGTTACGCCAAGGCCGAGGCGCTCAAGTCGCAGGCCGAGCAGAGCAAGCACGCCCGTCACATCCTGCAGGCGATGCGTCCGGTCTTCGCGGACCTGGCGCAGGACGTGCAGCGGTCCATCGGCTACTACCAGTCGAGCCATCGCGATGCCAACCTGACGCGGCTCATCGGCGTCGGCTCGACGTTCAACCTGCCCGGTCTTCGCAAGTATCTGTCGCAGCAACTCCAGATGGAGGTTGTACGGCTGGAGCAGTTCAACCGCCTCAGCGTCGAGGGCCCGGCCGCGGGCGAGTTCCAGGCCGCGACGATGAACATGCCCACGGCCTACGGCCTGTGCCTGCAGGCGCTGGGCTTTGATCACGGCATCATGGCGAACCTTGTGCCGGTGGCGGTCGTGCGCGAGGCGATGTGGAAGAAGAAGGTCCGGTGGTTCGGGATCGCCGCGGGCCTTGCGTTGGTCGCGGGCGGCGTGAGTTTCATCCGCCCCTTCCTCGACGATGCCGCGGTCGCATCCTCCCCGCGTTTGCCGGTGATCGACGACACCATCAAGTCCGCGCGTGCTCTCAAGGGCGAGTGGAAGAAGGTGTCGGACACTTTCGCGCCAGACTACAAGGCCGCGAACGTCGCGAACCTGCTCTCCAGCCGCGACATCTTTCCGTACCTGGCCGACGACCTGGGCAGGATGCTCAAAGTCTCGATGGAGCGGGCTGCCGAGCAGCGCAAGGAGACCGGCGCTCCCAATCTCCGGTTTGGCGAGTTCCAGACGGCGTACCTGCCTCCGGCCTCCGCCAGCGCTGCGGACCCCTACGCCGATCCGTCCGCCGCAGCTCCTGTCGCGGGCACCGAGCGCCGCGTCGAGGGCGAACTCGAGATCAGCACGACACACAAGGACCAGTACGAGGCCGTGCTCTTTGCCACGGACACGATCAAGAAGTGGCTCTACGACAACGCGGAGCGCGCGGCCGTTCCCTACAAGGTCGACATTACCAAGTTGACGGTCTCGGTCGTCGAGTCGCGTGCGATCCCGGCGGATGCCTCGGACTCCGCCGCAGACCCCAGCGCTCCGACCGGCCGAGGGGCGATCGGCGCGCGACCGACCACCTCCGCCGCGCCGTCGAAACTCCCACGAGACGTTCGCGACCCTGATTTCAACGGCCTCGAGAACACCATGCGCTCCGAGAACGCTGGCTCGGGTTCCAGCCCTGCGGGCGCATCGGGCCCGTCCACCAAAGGCAACGAGGATGTTGATCGCCTCGCGCCCCTTCCCCAGCCCGAGCCGTTGGCCCGCCCGGGCCAGACCCTGAACCGTCTGAAGATCCGCTGGGAGGTCATCCTGAAGGGTGATGCGCCCGCTGCGCCGGAGAACCCAGCATGAGCAAGATCGTTCCCTGGCTGAAATCGAACTGGATCATCGTGCTGCTGACGGTCATCGCGCTCGCCGTCGTGCCGACGGCGTGGTACTTTGCCAACGGCATGCGAACCAAGGTGCGCGAGGAACTCCAGAAGAAGGTGCAGGAGGACTCCAAGGAGTTCACCAACGCGAAGGTGCAGTATCACCTGATCAACGTTGTCGGCGACAAAATGCTCGAGAAGTCGATCGAGCCCAACAAGGCCTTTACCGACTGGTACAGGGCCGAATGGGAAAAGATCCGCTCGCGAACCGGGACGGTCTCCGACGCTGCGCTTGCCTTCAACAAGGGCACGCACGAGCCGCTGGTCAAAGGCCTGTTTCCTGATCCCGAGGCGTTCATCAAGGATGCGAAACTCCGCGAGTTCGCCGCGGCCTACGTCCGGGCCCACAGCGCGCTGCTCGCGGGAATCAATGCGGGCGAGCCCAAGAACCCGGGCATCATCAGCGCCATGCTCACCGACTTCCAGGTCGCCGAGGTCGAGCGGATCAGGAACCAGAGCGGCAAGGACCCGATCGAGGAGGACAAGCAGCGTCTCGCCGAATCGATGCGCGGCATGCGCATGGGTGAGTACCAGCGCCGCGCAGCCGAGATCGGCGTGTACGCCGGGCCCTATGTCTTCGACGGCGTGCCTGCCGTGCCACCCACCGTCCCGCCCACCCCGGCACAGTGCTGGGACTGGCAGGAGCGGTACTGGATTCACCAGGACATCTGCGCGGCCATCGGCGAGGCGAACAAGTCCGCCTCCGGCCGGGGCGTCCCTGGCTCGGTGGTGAAGCGCATCATCCGCATGAGCGCGCACCCCGCGGCGTTCATGGGTCCGGAGGGCCAGCCCGGCTCCGCCATGCCCACCGAGGCCGGCACGGACAAGGCCCCGACCGACTTCGCTCGCTCCATCACCGGCCGCTTCAGCGGGCCGGGCTCGAACAACAAGTGGTTCGATGTCCGCAACGCGCGGGTCGAGGTGATCGTGTCGTCCCGCAGGCTCCCCGAACTCTTTGATGCGCTGGCCCGCACGAACTTCATCAGTGTTCTGGACATGGACCTCTTCAGCGTCGATCCCATCGAGGAACTCAAGGCCGGCTACTTCTATTCGAACGAGGACCCAGTTGTCCGCGCTGTGCTTGAGGTCGAGACGGTGTGGCTCCGCGAGTGGCGAAAGAACCTCATGCCCCTTGATGTGCAGAAGGCGCTCGGCCTGGTCGAGGGCATCGTTGCCGAGGACACCAGCGGGGGCTCAGCGCCCGCCCCCCGCCGCCCCGCGCCCGCCGGTGGTGATGAAGACCTCAAGCCCGGCCGCGGCCGG
>CAYMWG010000231.1:0-4825 GCA_964393765.1 uncultured Phycisphaeraceae bacterium | reverse complement strand
CTGATCTGGAGGGCGAGGCGTTCGACGGCGGTTTCGGCGTCGCCGAGGCCGGTCTTGGAGCGTTGGTCGGCCAGGACCGCCGCGCGGAAGAGGGCGAGGGCGCGGTCGGGGGGGAGGGTGCGGGTACAGGCCTGATGGTGCTGGAGCAGTCAGTGTTGGCGGATGGGGACACCCTCACGCAGTCGCGTAGTCTGGTGGAAGGGCAAAGGACAACCGTTCAACGAAAGCAGACCCTCAAACTGCGTGCGGATGGCGCGGTCCTGCTCGCCGAAGAGTACAACCATGCCGAGGGCGTCGAGGTGGTGTTTGATCCACCGCTCGAAGTCTTGCCCGCGCGGGTGGAACAAGGGAGCGAGTCAACCGGCCGGGGCCGGATGACCGTTCATCCTCTGGGCGATCGCACCCGCGTCCGTGCCAAGGGCGCCTATACAAGCGCCAGCCGCGTCGAGCGCGCAGCCCGGATCCGAACTCCGGCCGGCGAGTTCATCGCCTGGAAGATCGTCAGTCGGCTCGATGCCGACCTGGGGCCCAGCCGCGTGTCCAACAACACCGAGTCGTGGGTCGTTCCGGGCGTGGGCCTGGTGGCCGAGCGGCAGCGTGAGGAGACAAAGGTCATTGGGATCAAGGTCCGGAACAACCAGAGCGAGTGGGTGGCAGCCAAGGTGCCTGCCGCCGAGAAACGCTAGCCCGCGCGGCGCAGGCCGAACAGCCCGAGCCTCGCATCGTCATGGTCGGCATCGCGAAGGGAAATCGGCGGCGCGAGAACCTCGGCGAGTACCAGCGCCCGCCGGATCGACTCGACTCCTGCGGCCGAAGTCGCGCGTTCGATCGTGATGCGAGAGTTGCGAGTCGGCGCGGTTGCGGCGCCCGAAGGGGTCGGGGCGATCGGAGCGGTGGGCGCTCGCGGTGCCCCGGCGTTCGCATATGCACCGTCGGACGCCGTCGGTCCCTGCATCAACGCCTGCGCCAATGTTTGCGGCTGCGGAGGCGTCGGCTTCTGTGACGCGGAAGGACGGGTCGGCTGGGGCTTTTTCTTTCGCTGCTCCGGGCGAGGCGCGGGCTGTGTGCTCCGCGCCGGCCTGGATGGAGCGGGGTTCTGCGGGGGCTGCTTCGGTCCGGCCGATGTCGGAAAACGCTCGCCCCCTGCCGGTCCGACCGATCGCTGCGCTGTCGGGGCCATCGTCCGCGACATCGGCTGTGGCGCGAGCGTTGGGAGCGGCTGCGCGCTGCCGGGCGCCTGCTCCCCCCGCTGGCGCATCTGCTCGAGTTCAGCGCGCCGGCGCTGGGCGACTTCCTGCAAGCGGCGACGGGCATCCTCGTGCGAAACCGGGGTCGGAGACGCCGCGGGTGGAGCAGACATTTCGACCGGCCCGCCGCCCTCCGTCCGGCCCGTCCGGAGCATGTCATCCTGGCGCTGTCGCTTGCCCGTGATGACCTTGGACTCGGCCCGCTTCTGGACGATCATCTTCATCAGCCACCCGATGAAACTGATCGAGATCAGGATCGCCCAGACGATCAACTGGATGTAGTTGGTGGTGTTGCCGGATTGCCCGAGGAGCCATGTCATCGCGGCATTGTACGGTCCAGGTCGCTGGCCGTTCCCGGCACCGTGCCCCCTAGGCTTGTTCCATGATGCAGAGCAGGACTGTCGCCGTGACGGGCGCGAGCGGGTTCGTGGGACGATCGGTGGTCGGCGAGATGATCGCGCGCGGCTGGCGGGTTCGCGGCCTCGCACGCGACCTCCACGATGTGAAGGAACTTGACCGTCGCGTCCGCGAGATTGCCTCGGAAGTCGGGGCGGCACGCGCGCTGCCGGGTGGCGGCCAGGTTGACTGGTTCGCGGGCGACGTGTGCGATGCCGGCGCGCTCGATCAACTCTGCCGCGGAGCCGACAGCGTGGTCCACCTTGTCGGGATCATCCGCGAGGCCCGCGGCGACGAGGGAGGAGCGGGAGCGGGAGGGGGCGGGCGGCCCCAGACCTTCGAGCGGATGCACATCAGGGCGACAGAGGCCGCGATCGAGGCCGGGAAGCGGGCATCGGTCAAGAGATACGTCCACATGTCCGCGCTGGGCGTCGGCGCTGAGGGGCGAGCCGCCTACCAGAAGACCAAGTGGGCGGCCGAGCAGGCCGTGCGCCGCAGCGGGCTGGATTGGACCATCTTCCGTCCGGCCCTGATCCACGGGCAGGACAGCGAGTTTGTCGCCATGCTGGCGGAACTGGCCTCGGGCGAGAAGCCGCCGTTCTTCTTTATCCCGTACTTCGTCCGCGCGGAAGAGGACCGCCGCGTTCCGATGCGCTTCGGCGACTGGACCCCGGCCAAGGTGCAGCCGGTCGCGGTGGAGGATGTGGCCTACGCGTTCGCCGAATCGCTTGTGCGCGACGAATCCATCGGCGAGGTCTACAACCTTGCGGGATCGGAAGTCCTCGACTGGCGCACGCTGAGCGAGACCATCCGCGATGTCGTGCCCGGCACGAACAAAAAGATGGGAACGTGGTTCGTGCCCGGCGAGCACGCCGCGGCGGCCGCGCGTGTTGCGAAGTCTCTGGGCCTCGGCGGCCTTCTGCCGTTTGATGAAGGACAGGCGCTCATGGCGATCGAGGACTCGGTGGCCGACTGTTCCAAGGCGGAAGCGGACCTTGGATTCACGCCGCGGGATTTCACGGGCACGCTCGCGCGATACGCTGGTTCAATATAAAGTGAACGGGCCGCCGAGTGCCCGTTGGATGTCGCTGCCTGTCAGAGGACACGGCGACCCGGAGAGATAGATGTCACTGAAATATGAACGCCGCCTGCTCGACCATCTCAAGCACGAGACGTACGAGGCGGCGACCATCGACCAACTCGCCGAGGACCTGGGCGTCCCCGCCGATGAGCACGCCGACTTCCGCAAAGCGGTCGAGGACCTGGCCGCGCGCACGATGGTCGGTCTGGATCAGCACGGGAAGGTCCGGCTGCCCTCGATGCCCGATGAGGTCGCCGGCTCCTTCAAGAAGAATCCGCGCGGCTTCGGGTTCATCGTCACCGATGTCAAGTTCCGCGAGGGCGATGTCTTTGTTCCCCCGGACGCGGTGGGCGATGCGCTCACAGGCGACCGCGTCCGCGCGATGATCCACCGCACCAGCCGGCGCGGCGAGGGGCGCGAGATCACCGGCGAGATTGTCGAGGTCCTCAAGCGCAAGCGGACCAACTTCACCGGCGAACTGACCAACCGCGGTGGACTCTGGCTCGTTCTGCCCGACGGGCGCGAACTTACATCACCCATCAGCGTCAAGGACCCCACGGTCAAGAACGCCAAGGTCGGGGACAAGGTGAGCGTCGAGATCACCGAGTACGCCCAGGGCAACGAACTTGCCGAGGGCGTGATCGTCAAGGTGCTCGGCGAGGCGGGCCTGCCCGATGTCGAGACGCAGGCGGTCATCGTCGCGTACGACCTGCCGCAGGAGTTCACCCGCGCGTGCGTCGACCAGGCCCGCGCCGCGAACGCGGCCTTCGAGGAGGATGTCGTCCGCCTCGAGCGAGAGGGGTACGACCGGCATGTGCGGCTCGACCTCCGCGACGACTACATCATCACCATCGACCCGCCGGATGCGAAGGACTACGACGACGCGATCTCCATCTCGCGCACCGCCGAGGGCGGGTGGAAACTGGGCGTGCATATCGCCGATGTGGCGCACTTCATCCCGCCCGCGAGCGTGCTGGATGCCGAGGCGCGGGAGCGCGGCAACAGCGTCTATCTGCCGCGACTGGTGATACCGATGTTGCCGGAGGTGCTCAGCAACGGCATCTGCTCGTTGTCGGAGGGGGTGGTGCGGTTCTGCAAGAGCGCGTTCATGGAATACGCGCCAAACGGCAAGATTCTCAGGAGCGGCGTGGCCTCGACAGCGATCAAGAGCATCAAGCGGCTGACGTATCTGGAAGCCCAGGCGCTGATCGACGGCGACCTGAAGGAGGCCGTCAAGCACGCAAAGACCGAGGCGAAGTACACCGACCAGTTGATCCGCACGCTCCGCGAGATGGACGCGTGCGCCAAGGCGATCCGCGTCCGCCGGCGCGAGAACGGCATGATCCACCTCGAACTCCCCGAGGTGAACCTGATCTTCGATGATGCCGGGCACGTCATCGATGCCGAGCCCGAGGACAACGCGTTCACCCACACGCTCATCGAGATGTTCATGGTGGAGGCCAACGAGGTGCTCGCCCGTCTGTTCGAGGGCGTCAACGTGCCCCTGCTGCGCCGCGTCCACCCCGATCCGACGCCGGGCGACATCGGTGAACTCCGGACGATGGCCAAGGTCGCGGGCTTCTCGATCCCCAAGAACCCGACCCGTAAGGAACTGCAGACGCTGCTCGACGCTACCGCCGGAACCGGCGCAGCGCGGGCCGTCCACTTCGCGGTGCTGAGGACGCTCACCAAGGCCGAGTATTCGCCCGCGCAGATCGGGCACTTTGCTCTGGCCAGCGAGGCGTACGCACACTTCACCAGCCCCATCCGGCGGTACCCGGACCTGACGGTCCACCGGGCGCTCGCGGCGTATCTCAAACTCACCAAGAACGGTGACGACCCGCCGCGGAACGAGAAGGACCGCGACCACCTCGGCGAGCGCCTGCGCGACATGGGGCCGGAGAAGGGGATCGAGACCCAGGACGAACTGGTGAATATCGGGAGGCACTGCACGCGGATGGAGGAGAACGCCTCCGGGGCGGAGTGGAGCCTGCGCCAGTTCCTCGTGCTCCAGTTGCTCTCGAACCACATTGGCGAAAGTTTTCCCGGAACGATCACGGGTGTCTCGGCGCGCGGCGTGTTCGTGCAGATCGACAAGTTC
>CAYMWG010000230.1:0-4840 GCA_964393765.1 uncultured Phycisphaeraceae bacterium | reverse complement strand
CACGTTCACCAGCCACTCCAGCAGCGCCTTGGGGTCCTGCCCCTTGACGTCCGCGCGGTATTCCTTCTGCGCCACGCCCGGCACCGCCAGGCCCGTGACCTCGCTCTCGGGCACCACCAGCGCCTTGCCCGACGAGTCCGCCTTCACGCCCGCCGCCGCCGCGAGTTCCTCGATCGCCTTCCCGACCCGCGGGTCCGCCACAAGCCCGCGGCTGGACTGCTTGTCACGCAGCCCCTGCACCCGGGCCGCGATCGCCAGCACATCGCCCGCCTCCCGGCGCGCTGCTTCGACGCGGCGCAGCGTCGCCCCGCGCGCTGCGACTCCCGACCCCGCATACACCATCGCCCCCACCAGCAGCAGGAGCGCGATCGCCAGCAACCCCTTGGGCCGGTTGCTCCGCTCCGCCGATGCCGCCGCCATCGCCAGTTCCTGGCGCGCCTGGTCCTCGCCCACGATCACGGGCCCGCTTGCCTGCTGCTCGCCGTTCATGGAGCCGTCCCCCTTGCAGCAGGCGGTGGTGCCGCCTCCATGGGCCATGTGCCCGTGAGAACGTACAGCCGCTCGCTGCCCTGCACCGGCGGGGTTGCACCGCGCCAAGGGATGCCGCCGGGGATCGCGCTCAGCCGCTCCAGCACCGCCGGGCCCGTCTCGCTGTCCGGGACGACCAGCCGCACCGAGGCGACCGCGCCCGTGATCGTCAGTTCCTTGATGCGCGTGTCCGCCGCACCCTCGATCGCCCTGAGGATCCGCGCCATCTCCTGCAAAATCGGGCGCTGGGGCTTGAGTGACTTGTTGAGTTGCTCGAGTTCGTTGATCTTCGCCGAGAGCACGCCGACCGGGTCGGGGTGCTTCGTCAGGTTGGGGATGATCGCCTCCATAGTTTTCAGTGCATCTGCACGGCGGTCCCGGGCCTGCTCGATCTCATCCGTCGCGCCCCCGGCCGCGCGATGGAACTGCCACCCCGCCACGCCCACAACCAGCGCTGCCGCCGCCAGCCCGATGGCCATCGAGTGGTACATCCGCCTGTCCACTCGCCCCGGGCGCGCCCCAAGGCCCAGCAACTCGCGGCGCGGGTCATCGCCCTCAGCCTTTCCGTCCCCGCCCCCACCACTCCCACTACGCGCAGGCCGCGCCCCCAGCGGTCCCACGCCTGCCAGTCGCGCCAGCGTTGCGCCGATCGGGTCCTCGTGCGCTGCGGCGTCGATCGTCGCGCCCCGCCACGCCCGGCCCAGCCCCTCGGCGAGCGACGCCGGGCTTGGCCCGCCCAGCCACTGGGTAGTCCCATTCCCCGGGTCGGGGAGCGTCAGCGGCCCGAAGCACAGCACCCGCTGCGGCGACCGCCCGAGTTGCGCGCTCCACGCCAGCCAGTCCATGACGATGCGCCCCACCTCCGCGCCCGTGCATTCAAGCCCCTCGACGCCGACCGATTCTTCCTCGATGCGACGCGTTGCCCCGGAATCGACGACCGCCAGTTCCGCGCCGCTTTGGGCCGCCCCGCTCTCGCGCTCGTCTCGCCGAACAACGTGGCGCAGCCGGACCTGGCCCGCGGCCAAAAGTTCACCGCCCGCCGACCACGACCACACCAGCCGCCCCGCCGGATCGGTCATCACCACCGCCGACAGTTGCGCGGGCCCCGCGTCCGGGCCTTCTTCGCCCGGACGCACAGCGCCTGGGTCCCACGTCGCCGCCAGGGCGTGCCAGATGCTCTCAACCGAGCCGACCTCGATCCCGCGCGCATCCAGTTCGTCGATGAACACGCGCACCGGCGCATCGCGCATCGACAGCACCGCGAACCGCTCTCGCGTTCCGCCGGACTGGACCCGTGCCCCTCCCCGACGCGCCAGCGCGCCGCGCAGCCCGCTTGCGCCGTTCATCTTTGACTCATCATCTTCGGCAACGGCCAGCGCCTGCACCGACACGTCCGATTCCAGCCCTCCCCCCCCGCCCTGCGCGCCCGAGGCAATGCCCGCGGCGATCAACCGTCCCGCGCTCCCGCCCGCGCTATCCCCGCCGCTCAGGACCGACTGCTGGATCGTCGCGCGGATCACGCCCGGCGCAGCGCTCGCCGCGCTCAACCATGTACACACGCCGCCCTCGCCGTCGAGGCACAGCACATCGAGGCGCGAGGTTCCCAGACCCTTGAGCGTGTCGGCCACCCACTTCGCGCCCGACCGCACCGCCGAGACCGCCTGTGCGCCCTCGCTCCCGCCGGAGCCCGAGCCAATTTCACCCGCGACGGGCGCGGTCCACGACCGGTCGAACGCCGCGCCGACCATGCGGACCCGGCGCAGCGTCGAGCCGCCCGGCCCGCGTTCCAGATAGCAGACCATACCGCTCAACGCTGGTCCCTCGCCGCGCCGTTCATCTCGTCCTCAAGGATCCGGCGCACCACGGCGTCATCCGGGTCAAGGCCCAGCGCTCGGACGGCTTCGATGCGCTCATCCAGCCCGGCGTCGGGCTCAAAGCCCAGTTCCGAGATCGCGCGAACGCGGTCCTCGTACGTCGCCGTCGGGCTGCTCATGACATGGAACACCGACTGCCGCACCTCCGCGGGCAACTGCAGAACGCGCGCCACCATCCGGCCCGGGGCATTCTGGCCCGCGCTCTTGGCCTTGCCGTGCGTGATCTGCGCTGCCGCCAGAGCCGCCGCCGCGCTGCCACCCGGCGGTGTTGGCGGGGGCGGGGTTTGCGGACCGCCCTTGGCCGTCGCGCCCCCCTTGGGCGGCCCGAGCATCGTGTCGGCCACCATCGCCGCGCGATCGATCCGCCGCTGCATCTGATTTTCTTCGACCATGATGTGGTCGTCGTGAACCTCGACCAGTTTCACACCGTCCACCTCGCTCCCCTGCCGCACAAACTTCTGCGTCTGATCGATCCGCACCAGGGCGCGGCTGGCCCGCGGCGTCACGGCTGAGCCAAGAAACACCCAGTTGGCCTTCCCGTTCATCGGCGTTGGCGGCGCGACAGGCTCCGGATCGACCTTCACAACCTCGATGCCGTCGCCGTGCTCATCCTCGCCCGGGTCGGCGATCACCGGCTTGGGCGACATCGCCGCGAGAATATCCGCAACGCTCTGCGCATCGGCCAAACTCATGCCCGGCTGCCCCGCCCCATCAGCCGTTCCCGCCGGCCGGGGACCGGCCCACTCCGCCGCCTTCGGGCGCAGGGCTGCTGCGATCGGCAGCACGAAAAGACCGACCGCGCACGCCGCGAGCAGCACCGTCGCGCCCTGCCACATCAACGCCTTTCGCCTGGTCCGTGACCGGTGACTCGACATCTGTAATCCTCTATGGTGACGCCGGGTCACCAGCATACGCCCCAGGAACAGGGCGACCAAACTCATCCAGTTCCAAAGGGAGGTCGTCCCACGTCAAAAACAGTCCGCTCTGGCTGAACTGGTCAGATCGGGCCTCGGGTCGCCACTCCATCAATCCCCCGCTCCGCGTCAGCATCACCCCACGCTCGTTCACGACCTCCGCGATCACCCGCCACAGCGTCGGCAATTCAACCAGCATCGAGAGCATCAGGTCCCGCTCCTCATCCGTCACACCGACATCCGACAGCGCTCGCGGCAGTTCGTCCCGCGAAAGCAGCCCCGCGTTCCGCCGGCTCAGAATCGCCTCCACCGCCCTCTCCACTCGGCGCGGATCGACCACCGCCACCACCAGCGCCTCGATCACGATCGCCGGCGCGGTGGACATGCTGATCTCCGCGGGTCCCACCGCACGCGCCGCGTCGAACGTCAACTCCGGCGGCAGTTGCTCCAGGTATTCGCGCATCAGCCGCACGATCCGGCGGCGCTCCGCCGTCAAACTGGTCTCGTCGATCAGCGCGGCCCCCTGCCCGTCCTCGAACCGCACACGGATCTCCTCGCCCCCGGGCAGCGCAAGCCGGAACGCCAGGCCCGTCTCACTCAGCGATTGCCCGCCCCGGACCCGCGTGGTCGCCAGCCAGCGGGACACGCACTCCTTGATCCCCGCGGCCCGGTGGTGCGAGGTGTACACCTGCACCTGGCGCTGGGTTGTCCGCAGCGACACCGCGCGCCGCTCCAGCAGCAGCACCAGCGCGACCGAGGCGACGAACGTAAGCATCACCACGAGCGGGAGCGCAAAGCCCCGCCCCGGTGTCCTGGTGTACCCCGCCGCGCCGCGGCGCAGAGCGTCCGTCATGTGTCCTTGCCGCGATCGACCCTTCATTCCTTGTCCCTCTCCCTCTCCCTCTCCGCACGCGATCGGTCCCTCCCGCGATCCGCCCCCGGCCGGTCGCGCATCGCCGGGCCCACCAAGGCCGCCGGCGGCCGGTTCGGCAGTGTCGCGGCGTCCATCGGCGTGCCGGGCTCCGCCCCCTTGGTCCAGCCCACCTCGAACATCCAGTTCTCCTTGCGCCCCTCCACCGTCTCGAACGCGACCTTCACGAACCCCGGCAACTCGTGCTCCCATGTCGCGCGCGTCCGCGTGTCGAACCGCTCGCCCCGGTACACCTCCCAGCGCGCCCACCGCAGCCCCGTGATCAGCGGCACCCGGCGCGCCGCACTCAGCAGCGCGAGTTGCTCCGCTTCCATCTCGTCGCGCGAGCGGAACGGGAGAAGAGGAAGGGGAGCAGGACCTGCCGCCGATAGCGCCGGGGGTTCGCGGCGTGTTTGAGTTGCTGCCAGATGGGATGGACCCGCTGGCCGCGCTGGGGCCCTCGGCCGGGCTGGACGGGTGGAAGCCGCGAGAGAGCACGGAGCCGGGGCTGACCTTGTGGTGGCGGGAGTTGCCCCCGCCGCCGCTTGAGGATGAGGAGCCCGAGAGCGAAGCGGACGCGGCGCTTGTCGATGCGCTCGCGGGTGCGATTGGGG
>CAYMWG010000229.1:0-4863 GCA_964393765.1 uncultured Phycisphaeraceae bacterium | reverse complement strand
GGTGGGGGTTGTGCGATTCGCCCGGGACTCTCCGGGCTTGTGGGAGGCCGACTTGCCGATTCACGCCGCATCCGGACACGCGCGCGACGCCCAGAGCGCGCACAAGCCACGGCTCGGGCACACGCCCGATCCACGCCCATCTGCCGGCGTCTTTCAGTTCAAGGCCGACCTCGATCTGACTGAACTTGATACCCGCGGCAGGCCCGGGGCGACCTGGTCGGGCAAGGGGATCGACATCTGCCGGTCGGGCCTCTGGTTCCGATCGCGCAAACTGTGCTACCCGGATCGCGAACTCCTGCTCGCGGTCCATCTGGTGGACGACCAGCCCACACCGCTCTGTGGCGTGGTGGCCAAGTGCGATTACGACGGTGAAGGGCTGTATGTCACACAACTCACGCTCCAGGCGCTGCCGCGGAGTGACCTCGTGAAGCACTGGCTGCTGAATCTGCACGCCCGGGGCGGGCTCTGAGAACGGGCTGGCGCTCCGTGCCGGCCGCTCCCGCCCGATACCATGCGCGTCCATGAGCGCACACCCAACCGGCACGGATGCTGATCGCGCCCCGCAAATCGTGGGACGCCGGACGCTGCACAAAGGGCGGAAGTTCGACTTTGAGATGCTCACGGTGCGGCAAGGGGGGAAAGAGACGCAGCGCGAGGTCGTTCGCCACCCCGGGGCGGTGGTAGTGGTCCCCATGACCGATGACGGTCAACTGGTCCTCATCCGCAACCACCGCGTGGCAATCGGCGAGCGACTCTGGGAGTGCTGCGCCGGCACGATCGAGCCCCCTGAGGAACCGGCGGTCGCCGCCGCACGCGAACTCGTCGAAGAGACAGGCTACACAGCCGCAACCCTGGCGCCCCTTGGCTGGTTCTTCACCACGCCGGGCCTGACCGATGAACGCATGCACGCCTTCGCGGCCACGGGCCTGACGCTGGTGGAGCAGGACCTCGAAGACGATGAGGCCATCACCGTGGAACTGGTGACACCCGCGCGAGCCTTTGCCATGATCGAGTCGGGCGAACTGCGCGACGCCAAGAGCATGGTGGCGATCTTCATGGCCGCGCGCTCCGGCAGGATCAGAGAACACGGTCCTTCGGCAGACGCAAAGCAGAGGGGTTGAGGATCGAGCCAACCGCGGTCGTCTGATTGATTTGAAGTTTTTTTTATTTGGGGTTTTTCGATGGGCTGGCAGGAACGGCGTTATGACGATCGCGATGGCGGCGATGGGCTAGGGCCCTCGTTCCGGCGAGCCATGCGCCGGCTGTTTGTGGAGGGTGACGACTTCTACGGGTGGTCCGTGCCGTTCTTCCGCTTCCTTGGGATCAGCGTCCGCGTCCACATCCTGTACCTGGTGATCATCGCCGCTCAACTCATCTGGCCCGCGCAGCCTGGTGCGATGGGACTCATGTTCGCGGCGTTCTTCATGGTGACGCTGTTTGTGCTCGTACTCCTTCACGAGTTCGGGCATTGCTTCGCGTGCAGGTGGGTCGGGGGCGAGGCAGATCGCATCCTCATGTGGCCGCTGGGTGGCCTCGCGTACGCGCGCCCGCCGCACCGGTGGCAGGCCGCGCTTGTAACGACGCTGGGCGGCCCAGGCGTCAACGTCGCGCTCATCCCCGTCATCGGCGGCATCCTGCTCCTGATGGGTGCGCCGTGGCAGGCGCTGGTGTACAACCCCTTCGACTTCCGAAGTGTGTGGCAACTCCCCTGGTTCACCGACGACACGTCCTACATCCGCTACTTCGCGTGGTCCGCCTACCACATGAATCTGGTCCTGCTCCTGTTCAACATGCTCCTGCCGATGTTCCCCATGGACTGCGGCCGGGTGGTGCAGGAACTCCTCTGGGCACGCGTCGGCTACCGCAAGTCGATGCTCATCGCCACCAACCTCGGGCTGTTCGTCGCGGTTATCGTCGGGGTGTTCGCGTTGATGAACAAGATGAACACGCTCTTTGCGGTTGCCCTCTTCGCTGGCGTCACCTCGTACCAGGAGCGGGCCCGCATCCGCATGACCGAAGATTCCGGGCCGCTGGAAGGCTACGACTTCTCGCAGGGCCACAAGGGCATGCCGGATGCGAGCGACGACCGACGTGCCTTTGATCGTCTCCGCAAGCAGCAGGAGCGGGAGCGGAACGCCAAGGCCGATGTGGAGCAGATTCTCGGCAAGATCGCCACTCAGGGCATGGCCAGCCTGACCCGCGCTGAGCGAAAGGCGCTGGAAGCCGAGACGCAGCGGAAACGCCAGGGCTCCTGAATCCGATATGCGGCACCGACTCCCAAGCCGATAAGCACCCTGTCAGATGACACCGGACCACCAGCCATCCCCCCGGCACCCGCGCGACGCACACGCCGCGCCGAAAGCCCGCGCCGGGGTCGGACGGCTCGGCTTTGTGTCGGTCAACACATGGCTGATCGTCATCAACATCGCCGTGTTCGTGCTCGGCGTCAGTCCACTCGGGGCCAGGTTGGTGGTGGTCCCTTGGGGCGAGTTCTGGGGGCGAAACGCGACGCGCGAGCAACGGGCGCGGGCCGTGACCGATCGCGCCCTCATCCTCGCAATGCCGGGCGTGGACGGCGTGTTCTATCACCCGAAGATTGATCCCGAGTCCGTGTTTACCGGTGAGGATGGGCGCGTGATTGTGAACCTTCGCACTGGCCGGCCCGAGCCGCTCATCATTGGGGGCGAGCGCTTCACGGAGCGGCCACTGCTCGAAGCCATCGGACACTTCTCCACCGGCAAGGCGTTCACCGACCTCCAGATATGGCGCCTGCTCACGTTCCAGTTCCTGCACGCCAACTGGGTGCATCTGGCATTCAATATGCTCGGCCTGTGGTTCATCGGAGGCCTGGTCGAGGAGTATCTGGGCCGGCGACGCTACCTCGTCTTCTATCTGCTCTCGGGCGCGGCGGGCGCGATCATGTACCTCGCCCTGAACCTGCTGGGTTTCTTTGTTCTCAACTCGCTCTCCCCATCCATGTCCGGGCGCATACCCGCGCTCCTCTTTGACGATGTCTACACCCCGCTGGTGGGGGCATCCGCGGGCGTGTTCGGCGTGCTGCTGGCCGCGGCGAGGATCGCGCCCCGCCAGATGGTGGAGGTCGCTTTCATCGTGCCCATGCGGCTCGCGACGGCCGTTTATCTGTTCCTGCTGCTGGCCGTGATTAACCTGCTCGCCGGAGGCTCGAACGCGGGAGGCGATGCGGCGCATGTTGGTGGGGCGCTCGCGGGCGCATACTTGATACGCAATCCCCAGATACTCCGCGAGTTTGTCAGTCGGTTGCCCAGGCGAGGTTTTCTTCGTGCTCGGGGGAAGGGCACGACGCCACAGTCCGACGCGAGCGGGGATCGGACGGGCATCGAGGCCCAACTCGACCGGATTCTCGACAAGGTGGACCACGATGGCACCGAGAGCCTGACGCCCGATGAGCGGCGGCTCCTGCACGAGGCCCTGCCCTCGCACCAGGGCGCATGACCGCGACCCTCCCATGCCCGTAAGACTCACCATCCTCAGACGATCAACCCGCAGCCGCGCCCGGCTGGGGAACGTGGCCACGCCGCACGGATCGTTTGATACGCCCGCATTCATGCCCGTGGGCACGCGCGCGACCGTCAAGGGCATCTTGCCCGGCCTTGTCCGCGCCACGGGCGCGCAGGTCGTGCTCGCCAACACCTACCACCTGCTCCTGCGCCCCGGGCACGACCTTATCGCCCGCCGCGGCGGTCTTCACCGCTTCATGGCCTGGAACGCGCCCATCCTCACCGACTCCGGTGGGTACCAGGCGTACTCGATGGCCCCGTTCAACAAGGTCACCGATGAAGGGGTGACGTTCAAGTCGATCGTCGATGGCGCGACCGTTGACCTCACACCCGAGCGAGCGACCCATGTGCAGAACGCGCTTGGCGCCGACATCATCATGGCGTTCGACGACTGTCCTCCGGCGGCTGAGCCCTCCACCGATCGCGAGGGCGGCTCCGCGCCCGATGATCCGCGCTTGCTCAGGGCCATCCGGCGCGATTCCGCGGCCAGTTCCCGCGCCGGTTCGGCCAAGTACGACCACGCCGAGCGTTTGCGCATCGCCAACGAGCGGACGGTGAGGTGGCTTGAGCGGTGCAAGGCTGCGCACCAGCGCCCGCACGACCAGGCCCTTTTCGGGATCGTGCAGGGCGGGATCGATCTCGACGCCCGAGGCTGGTCGGCCGAGCGCATCTGCAACATCGATCTGCCCGGCTATGCGATCGGCGGCGTGGCCGTGGGCGAGGGTCCGGAGGACATCGCCCGCGTCGTCCGCCACACGGCACCGCTCCTGCCGGACCACAAGCCGCGGTACCTTATGGGTGTGGGCTACGAGCGAGACCTGCTGAACGCTGTGCTCGCCGGAGTGGATATGTTCGACTGTGTGCTTCCGACGCGCAACGGTCGGAACGCGAACGCGTTTACCCGCACCGGGCAGGTCCGACTGCGGAACGCGAAGTTCGCGGAGGATGACGGACCGATCCAGACCGGCTGCGACTGCATCGCGTGCGCTCCGGCAGACTGCGCAGTATCGGGAATGTGGGCTGCCGCTCTTCCCCGGATCGGGGAAAATCCCGCCCAACCCGGGGGGGTATCGGCGAACCCGGCGGGTGACACTACTTTCACGCGCGCCTATATTCGCCATCTGTTCTTGGCCGGCGAGATGCTTGGTCCGATCCTTGTGACCCTGCACAACTTACGGCACTTCCAGCGGTTCATGGCCGATATCCGAGCCACGATCGTCACGGACGACTGGGACGGCCTGGTGCGCAGGTGGCCTGTTGCTTCCCAGGGTTGGTTGGGCGGATCGGGCGGAGAGGTGGACACGGGGGATTTGCGGGGCGGGGC
>CAYMWG010000228.1:0-4874 GCA_964393765.1 uncultured Phycisphaeraceae bacterium | reverse complement strand
CACAACGTCAACGGTTGTGGTGCCGTGGCCCGCCCAAGATGGCGACCGACAGCGCCGCCGGGTGGACCGTTTACGCCGCGGCCGGCAGCACCGAACTTGCCGCCACCGCCAATTGTGATTCCTGGAGTTCCGCCGGGATACCCGACCTTGCCACTCGATCCGTCAATCCCTGGCTGGTGGACCGATTGGGCATGCTCGACCACTCCCGGGCCCGGACCTTGGGCCGCCACTTGTACATGTTATTCGTACGGTCGCTACGACGATCCCGGCGGCGGTTCGCACTGGGTGCGACGAAAGTGTGTGGGCAACTTTCCGTGCAACGCGGGACCGGTTGGGACGCCGCCGGGGCAGTTCCCCGCGGTGCCCGAACCTGACGGCACACTGAACGAGCCGCCCTTCCCAACGCCCGACCCGAGCATTTCGCCGGGAGCATCGTGGAACTGCCCGCTCGAGTACTACTTCTGAGTGTTTGCGCACTTCTGTGCTCGTCGTCCGGGAATCCGGGCGGCGAGCCTTTCCGATGCCACTCCGCACATCGATCATACAAGTTCTATGCTGCGCCTCGCTGCTGTGGGCCTCATCAGTCGCGCCCTTGCTGCTTCTGAACAAAAGCCTTGTCCGGCATGTTGGACGGGCAGCGGTCGTCGCGCGCGAGGGCACGCGTACGCAGGATTTGAACACGGTGGGCGCTCTCCTCGCGACCCGAGTTTCCTCAGAAGCATTTGCGCGCCTGCAGGCGGACGCTTCCGCTCGACTTGGAGTTCTGCCGCTATCGCTCATTCAACTGGCCGGGGCGGGAACAATCGCGACGATCGTTCTGTCCTTCATCTTCAAGTTTGTCGCTGGCAACGCGGTGTATCGGCTGGCAAGGCTTGTGAGCCGTCGCCGGTTTCTTCTCTTGCCGGTTCGCGACCAAGAAAGACAGAAGGTCGCGTGGCGGCGACTCGCCTTTTCCCTCCCGAGCTCCTGCCTGATCTGCCTGTTCGTCGGGCTCGGCGTCGCGTGGGAACTCGGCTTCGCACCCACGAGCGAGGTGGTTGCTGGCACAGCATGGGCCATTGCGGTTGGGTGCTCGTCGCTCGCCCTTTCCGTTATTACCGCCGCACTTTTCGTCGAATATTCGAGTAGAGCCGGTGACTTGGACCCGAATCGACACTGGCACTGTTCGTGGTGCGGATACGAGGTTGGGATTGACGTGATACTTGGTTGCCCCGAGTGTGGAGCGGGCACCAAGGGCACAGTCACCCCGATGCCGGCGGCAAAGTCCGGCCTGCCGCGCCTTCGTGACCTCTGGCGTGAGCGACCGCGATGGGTTTTGGGCTTCATCGCGCTGCTGGGGGTTGTCGGATGCGTGCAATGGACCGCGCGGCAAGTCCGAGAGGTTCGCGCCGCGACTGCCGGCCCGCTACACATCGCGACAGAGTGGGGTGGCGTGACATGGATTCGATGGGATGACGGCACGCAGGCGGTCTTTGGGCAAGGATTCTTCGGGAAGGACGGGCCCGTAGTAAGCAAGAGTCAGTTCTCATCGGAAGCCTACCGTCGAGTCGCGGTGTGCGCTTGGGCTCAACCACGAGGAGATCAAGAGGAACCGACTTGGACTTTCGAGTCGTGGGCATCCCCATGGTTCTCGGTGGGCGCGGGACGTGAGTTTACAGGCCTCACGGGGCATCGCGTGTTTCTTGGTAGTCCGGGTGCGGGTGGAAGCGCAGGCGACGCCTGGCTCTTCCCGCGAGAAGTTGTGGCTGTTGAACAGTTCGGCGAGGCCCGGTTGGAACAAGACGCCCCGCCGGAGGTCGTAAACAAAGTTTGGCGCGCAATCAAGGATCACGCATTGAGCGAGACCGAGCGATGACCGGAGGGCCTTTGGATGACCTGCGTTGCACCTCGATGGAGCAAGGCAGCAACGCGACCGCCTGGCGCGTGGATGCGTCCTTCGGCGTGTTCGGATCGCTCCCACTGGTGGGCGTGACATTCGACGATGCGTTCGTGCTGCTGGATGCGACCGATGGCGCGCTCGATGGGCCGTTCGCGCTTGCCTCGCCGCTGGATGCGACGGTGCTGCTGGCGAGCCACAGCGCGTATGTCGTCGGGACGACGGTGCGGTATCACAACATCGCGGGCTGTGGAACGACCATCGCGGCAACATGGCGGAACTCCAGGCCGTGCTGGTTCTGCGGGACCATCCCGATTATCTGGAACCCGCCGGTACCTGGCGGGCAAACGTACTTCTGCACGGAGTTTGGCTATCACCCCGATGGAAGTCAGGCCTGCGTCTGCGCCAAGTTCGGGACGTTGACCTATGGCACTCCTCCGGTGACCGTGCCGGTGAGGGAGGTGTGCTGGTGCGGACCTTACGGCGCTGCTGGCTGTGGAGGAGGCTGGACGACTGGCCTCCCGCCGCTCGGCTGCCTCGTTCCGACTTGCACCCCGCAATACTTCTACTAACCTGACGCGTGGGTTCGGCGAGAGCCGTGCCCATGCTTTCTTGGAACCGACGAGGCCAACCCAACCTCGTGCTTCCCATGGTGCCGTCTCGCGACGGCTCATGGCCGCACGATCTGTTCGAACGGTGGTCACACTTGTGGCATGCGTCTGCTTTCCATTGGGCGCACTGCTCGCGTTCGGCCTGGTTCAGGCCGGGCTTTTCGCGCTCGCGGAGAGCGACTTGATCGGCGCAGGCATTCTTCGGTCTTTCCCGGGGTATTGGGGTATCCAGTTCATTTCTGAGCCGGGGGTTGAATCGACGGGTTCGGGTCGGAGGTTCTACACATTTAACGGTTCAGTCGCCCACCGCATTCTGGAGAATCTGTGGGACGTCCTGACGCTCGAATGGTACATCGTAGGTGCCTCGCGCAAAGAGGCGATGCAGATGGTGGTCGGCGGCTACGCTGCGGCGGTGGCGATCTGCGCGGTGAGCGTGCCCACTGGGCTGGTCATCGGGGAATGGCTCTGCCGACTCGCGCTGCGGCCATCGTACTGGATGCTCGGGGCGATCAAGCGACAGCGATGGACGATGCTGAAAGAGTCGGTCTTGCCGGCGGTGCTGTGGGCGTACGCCGTGACGGTGCCGACGGCGGTGATCCACGCCCTGTTCTTTGACGCCTTTGGCAGCGGATTAGCGGGCTATGCAACGCCTACGCTGGGATGGAGCTTGGTGCTGCTGAGCGCGCCCGTTGTGTCAGCGGCGTTCTGCGTTGTGCGCGAGTATGCCCGCGCTGTTCGCGCACACATCGGACCGAGTGATTACCTCTGCGACTGCGACTACGAGTGCGCGCCCGGCAAGCAGTGCCCTGAGTGCGGCGCGGTGACACGCGCCCTTCCGGCCGCACTGCGGTGGCGATGGCAACGATGAGCCCAGAAATCAACGTGCAATCCAACTGCCCTCTTCGGTCGCACCCCTGCTTTTATTGCTTGGAAGTTGAAGAATGCAAACTCGGCTTGAATCGTCTGAACGTTGGGCGGTGATCCGGGGGCGATTCCGGCTATCGCTACTTGCGATCGCGTGCGCTTTGGGGATTTCAGTTGGCTACTCATCGTGCCAACTCCGTGCGATTAATTGTTACGCGCTTATGGGTGAGGAGATCACACATGGGACGCGCGCGGGCCAACTGTCGAACTTCTATCTGGCATTGAAACCACGCTATGGTGAAGAGGAGTTGGTGCTGGGTCCGGCTCCAGAAACTCCCAATGACGCACGCGGTCTGCTGGACCGACAAGCTTTCCGGCTCTGGCGATTTGGCGGAAGCATGACCGCGCCTGGCGCCTGGGCATGGCTTTACCGACCGACGCTTGCCGCAGCCGTCGACGACGCGATCCCATTCTTTGGGATGCTGATTGTCGCCGGGCTTGGGCTCCGTGCTTCCGAACGCTTGCTTCGTGCGGGTTGGTCGGAACGATTGCAAGGGAAGCGCTGCTTGGAGAATGCAACGTGCGAGCAGGTTGAAAGGGCACGCCGATCCGGAGCGCGCGCGGCGGCGGCGGCGATCGTTGCGTTCGCGCCGGTGTGCGGTGTTCTCGGTTGGTACATTGTCTTTCCAAGGTCAAGCCACGGCCTCGCGTTGTCGAGGGCCATTCTGCCGACAGCGATCGTCGGGATGTCCATCACATGCGCGGTGCTCCTTGTAGCGCATTGCTTGGGCTTGGTGGCACGGCGGCACAGGATTTGTGCCAATGTTCCGGTTCGGCGGAATGTTTGCCCCGCGTGCTCGTATCCAATCGAGAATCGGGCGATCTGCCCGGAGTGTGGGCCTGACGTTCTGCAGAGAGGCCTTCGAAGGGTCTTCCGGATCCCCACAGCCCTGCTTCGGTATCGGTCGATACGGGTGATGGTGTGGGTTGGCCTTGGCATCCTGACGGCTATTGGGTTGACCCTTGCGATGGCCGATTGGACCCGAGTTGGTTCTTGGGTTGGTCCTAAGCTCGCGAGGGTTGATGCCTGGACACTCCGATCCGCTGTCACAAATCTGCCCACCAAAGACTGGTGTCTCGGTCTGCGCTGGCCGCTTGCCACGCAAGGCGCGGCGGGCGCGATGGTCATCGAGTGGGACGAGGGTTGGGGCGTCTTCGCTCAGCGCACTCTCCATGCGCCCCCCGCAGGTGGCGCGCGCGTGGCCTGCGTTGTGGCATTCTGCCCGAGGACCATCGACCCCGCCCGCATGGACAGCTGGACCATGCGGGCGCAGATCGTAACCGTTCATGCTCCGTGGGCGGGCCACTCGGTGGAGTTCGAGTTCTTCCCCGGGCTCCGGGCACTGGTGCAGACCGGCGATATCTCAGGTGGGCGGGGCGTTGCCGGTGTGTGGGGCCTGCCGCGAGATTCCTACCCTCTAGCCGTGTGGCCTGGACATGACGAGGTGGCAAAGCAGGTGGAG
>CAYMWG010000227.1:0-4876 GCA_964393765.1 uncultured Phycisphaeraceae bacterium | reverse complement strand
CCCCTACAGCCTCCACATGCACGCCGTGCGATGACGAGTCTGCGACCGACGAACGGGTGATCGTGACATCGCAGGTCCCGCCCGAATCGGTGCTCACATGCACGCCGCTTCCGCCGGTGCATCGCATCACGCTCAGGTCGCTCATGCTGACCTTGCCGACGCCGAGCCCGGTCGCACCCTGCACAGGCCCGCTGACATCGACATCCACGCCGCCGCCGCCGCAGGTGCGTGCACGGATGTTACTGATGATGCACATGCAGTGGTGGTGCGACACCACGCGGCAGGCCGCGCCGCCGCAGTCCGTGATCGTCAGGCCGCCGATATCGCAGACATCGACGTCCGAGATGTTCATCCCATCGCCGCCCCAGGAACTGATGCGGCCGTTGACCTCGAGCGCGAAGCGACCGCTGGTGAAGGTGCGCTGGCCCGTTGACTGACCGCTCGGCCGGTCGCGCACGACCACGCCGTGCAGCGAGCCGGGGACACCGTCGAGCGAGAAGCCGTTGAGGTCAAGGACGACCGAGCCGTCGCAGGTGATCTCGATGCCGCTCTTGCCCGGCAGGCCGCGGATGTCCGCCGTGACGACGTACACGCCGGGCTGATCAATCAAATGCACCGCGGTGTCCGAGCCGGCGAGCGAGTTCACGATCCGGCGCGGCTCGATCTGGTCCAGCCGCTTCATGCTCGTGGAGACCGGCCCTTGCGGCGGAGTGAGTTGCGCGTTCGCAACGCTCGCGCCGAGAAAGATGGCCGTCACCCAGAACGACACCATCCGCGCCGCGCGAAGAGATCCACCATTCATGAGTCAATCTCCATTGTTATTCCAGCCTTGCCATGTGCTAGAACAGAACATTCCGCGAAATTATCGAGCGATAAGGACCGTAAACGATCGGTGAAAGATACCTCAGACTGAGGCTCTTTGCAAAGAGGGCGGTCTTTGTTCGCAACTTCCGCACGAACGCTGTAACTCATTGTGGGGCCAGCAGATAAAGAGGCAGAGCAAAGTCATCCGCAGTCGCGCGGTTGCCCCGAATGAGAAGATTCGGTTCGATAACTCCCTCGATGTTCAGGGGCAGGACGCAAACCACGCGGACAGGAACGCGAAGATGTCCGGAGTGAACACCGTGCCGTTGTTGTTGAAATCGGCACGCGGGTCGCCGGCAAACCACGCCGACAGGAACGCGAAGATGTCCGGCACATTCACCACGCCGCTTCGGTCAAAGTCGCCCGGGCAGATGAGCCTGAACTGGCGCATCATCTCGTGGTCCTCGTGCTCCAGCATGTGACAGTGGTAGGGGTACAGGCCCGGCGCGCCATCAAACCGCGTGATGACACGGGTGATCAGTCCCGGCGGAGACTGCACCGTGTCCTTCCAGCCTGTCTCGGATGGGGAAGGCGGCAGGAGCGGTCCGACCGCGGTGACGTTCTCCCCGAACACGACGAACGCTTGCCGGTTCAGCACCTGGAACGAAACCAGGTGCATGTGCATCGGATGCACGATGTCGGATCGGTTGATCCAGGCCCACGTCTCGGTCGTCCCGATGAGCGGGAACTCGGTCAGGTCGTCCCACATCAGGCCGTTGATCATCCACACGCCGTCGGTGTGGTCGGGGCAGTTGGCGTGCGCCGGCAACTTGACGAGTTCGAGATTCCTCTGGCGGATTGATTCCGAGGCAGGAATCGCGGGCACGCTCGAAAGCGCAGCCGGGATCGGCGCGGTGTGCCCCATCGGCGCGGTCACGATGAACTTCATCACCTCGGGGATGATGCTCTCGACCGGACCGTTTGGGAAAGGCGCGACCGCTGAGTTCGTGAGCACCACCTGCGCCCCCGCGCTGTAGCCGGCGAAGTCGATCACAATGTCCGCCCGCTCACCCGGCGAAATCGTCAGCGACTGCACGGAAAGCGGCTCCTGGAGGAGGCCACCGTCGGTGCCGATCACCAGGAACGCGACACTGTCGGACAGCGCGAGCGTGTAACTCCTCGATCCCGAGGCGTTGAGAAGGCGGAAGCGGTACTTGCCCCGCTTGACGTTCAGGAACGGCCACACCTTGCCGTTCACCAGGATGAAGTCGCCGAAGAAGTGCTCACGCCAACGATCGGTGTGGTAACGCAACGAGCCGTCTGGGTTGAACGATCTGTCCTGGATCGCCAAGGGCACCTCGAACTCGCCCTCGGGCAGGTCCAGCGCATCCTCAACGCCGTCTCGCAGAAGATAGAACCCCGCAAGCCCCATGTACACGTTCAACCGGGTGATGCCCAGCGCGTGATCGTGGTACCACATCGTCGCGCCGCGCTGCCCGTTGGGATAGGTGTACAAGTCGGACTGCTGGCCGGGAGGGAACGTGAGGTCCGGGTGGCCGTCACTGTCGGTCGTGGTCTTCGCGCCGTGCAGGTGAACAACCGTGACGGGCACGCCGCCGCTCATTTCAGGCCCGTGCAGGCACTCGTCCACGCTCAATACATGGCCAGATCGCAGCTCGCCCGTCTCGAGCACACGCAGGTCGTTGATCCAGTTGACCGTCACCGGCTGGTCCGTGTGCGCCTCGATCGTCGGACCTGGGAACGTGCCGCCGTAGCCCCACAGTCGCGTGGGTGGCAGGTCGCGGTGGAGCGTCTTGGTGAACTCGATCATCGGCATGTCGTAATGCGCTGCGCCCCCAGGCACGCCCGAGACCGGCTGGGCGATCGGCGGAACGGTCAGCGCATCGACGAACGGCTCGAGGATGGTCGGGCAAACGACCCCGGCGCACGCCGCCGAACCCCCAAGAAAGTTGCCCTGCTGGGCCGTGCAATCCGCGACGGTGAGTTGCACGCACACCCCCAGGGGCAGGCAGCAGGCGCCAAAGGGTTGCGGGCAGGGGTTGGGCGCGCAGAGAGCAGACTGTGCATCGAACACGCCCCCCTGCGTCGCGCACGCCGACTCGGTAAGCACCGCGCACGCGCCCTCGGCAAAGCAGCACGCCGCGCTCGCCGGGACGAGCGTGTACGTCACCGTGAGTTTCGGCCTGGTGGCGGGGTCCGCGAACTCACGCGAGGCAAACCGGCGCTGAGAACCCGGTGTGCCCTCATCTCCCAGCACCGCCCAGCCGCGGTTCGACACGGGTGTCGCAAGCCATCCCTGCACATCCGCCCGAAGTTGCGCGCCCGTCCATGTTCTGGCGCCTGTGCCGACCCCCGCCGTTGCGGTCGCGCTGGGGGCAGGGTCGAAGTCTCCGCCCCCCCCCGATGCGCCCCAGAACGAACTGGCGAAGAAACGGTGCAGCCACGTCGCATCACCCGTCTCGGCCGGCGCGCCGGAGGTCTGCTGCCCCTGCGCGGTGGAAGCCCCCTCGCCCCACTGCGCATTGACGCGATGCAGTGAGACAACGCGCTGGAGCACATCATCTGTGAGCGTCTGGGTCAGGCGGAGCGATGCATCCAGCAAGCGAGCAGCGGCGGGCACGGACGAAAGGTCAAACGCCAAGAGTCCACGACGCCGCTGTGCGGAGTCCGAGCCCAGACCCGCGATGAACCCGTCGCCCGCGCCGTTGCTGATCGAGCCCGCAGCATCCTCGTAGAGCGTGTTGTCCTTCTCGGGCGCAAACTCGATCGTGGTCTGGCCGCACGGGGAGGGCGCGCACGCTGCGCTGTCTCCGATGTAGGCGCCGCCCTGGATATCGCAGTAGAACCGGGTCAGAACTGTGCAGCCCCCTCCACCCAGACAGCACGCTCCCGTCGGCGAGTTGGGCGGTGTGAACGTCACCACGAGTTGCGGGCGGTTGGCGACGAGCGTCGCCTCGCTGCTGTCGAAGCGCTTGGCGCTGGCGATCTCAATCTCGTTGCTGCGGACGATCCAGCCGAAGTTCGTGGCCGGCGCGCTGAGCCAGCCCTGAACATTGCCGACCATGCCGACGCCAGACCATGAATAGAACGTCAGTGTGCCGGCGATCGTGGTCGAGGCGCTGGAAGCAGCGACGAAGTCCCCGCCGGGCGTGGTCCAGAAGAAGGCGTCATAGAACCGGTGCAGCCAGGTCGCGTCGCCGTACGTCGCGGGCGCGCCCATGCCCGTGCTGCTCAGCGCGGCCGATGGCCCCTCGCCCCAGTCGGCGAGCACGCGATGCGAGGTGACCGAAAAGGTGTTCCCGCGAGTGCGGTTCAGCCGCAGCCGCAGAGTCGCGCCGGTGATCGTTGATCCCGGGGGGATGGTGTTGAGATTGAACCGGACCAGCGCCCGCCGGATCGTTCCCGCCTGGTCCGTTCCCGCGAAGATGTCCGGACCCTGGCCGTTGCTCACATCGCCTTGGGCATCCTGGTACAGCGTGTTGTCCCGCGCGGCGCCCAATGTCACCGTCATCTGAGCCGCCGCACGCGAGCTCGCCCCGCCGCCGCACACAAGCAGCACGAGTCCGAGAACCAATCCGCTCACTCGCACCCTAGGCAATCTGCGCTACTCCCTTCTCGCGAGATCCAAAGCACCTCAGCGACGCCTGCGTGCCGCGGCCATCCCCGCGAGCGCCAGCACGCCCGCGCCCGCCGGAGCCGGCACAGCCGTGTACTCGATCACCAGCATCGGCCGTCGTTCCGCGAGAGTTTCCTCGCGTGTTGCAAACCTCTTGGCCGTGCTGCCCGTTGTCTCATCCCCGAGAATGATCCACCCGAAGTTGCTCAGGGGCGAATCGAGCGCCGCCTGAACATCCGCCGCAAGCCCGGCAGAGGACCATGAATAGAACCCCGCCGCGCCGACCGGCGACGACGCACTCGCGGTGCCTGCGAAGGCACCGCCCGGCGCTGCCCATGGCGTCCCGGGGAAACTGCGGAATAGCCACGTCGCATCGCCCGGCGCTGCCGGGCCGCCATTCCCCGTCGCCTTCCTTTTCTTCACCTTGCAGCACGG
>CAYMWG010000226.1:0-4880 GCA_964393765.1 uncultured Phycisphaeraceae bacterium | reverse complement strand
CGGCTCGCTCCCCACGCTGCCCGATCCATGTGTTGCAGACGGCTGAAGAGATACGGTCCCGAGAAGTTCTCATCGCGGAGTCGCCGCCCCTCCGTACGCCCGTGCGGCGAGCACTACCCCCGCTCAAGGCACTCGGCACGCATCACAAGCCGCGCGGCCGTCTAGAGCGGCTTCAGGAACATCCTGCCGTACGCGATGAACGCCATGAGGAGGCCCAGCACGACGGCCATGATGATGGGCCCGGTCTCGCGGGACTTGGCATGCACCCCGATGAACACGAGGCTCTCGATCGCCAGGACCGCGGCGGCCACCACCGTGAGCCTCGCCAGCCAGCCCCCCCCCTCCGAAGGCGGCGGGGACGATCAGCCCGACCACGCAAACGAGTTCGAGGATGCCCAGGGCCGTCCACGCTTGCCGCGGCAGCGCATCAAAGGACCGGGCGTCCTTGCTGATCGTGTCGAACATGAAGACCTTCATGATGCCGGACGCTCCGTACAGGAGCGCGGCGAGCACCTGCAGGACCCACAACAGAATGTTCATCGCGTGCTTCCCTTTGGTTTCCGCGTCGGCGTGCGCAGGTGCGGGGCGTGGGGGGAGCGGGTTGGGGGGGCTCACCGCGCGATCCACATTCTCGGCCCGGCGGGAGTGACCTTGATACCGCGTGGCACTCTCTACCGCACGCGCCTGTCGCTCAGTCCGCGGCGTGATGCGCCATGAACGCCCGGTAGCCGTCCTGCCCCATGTACCTCGCGACCAGTCGCGTGGGCGCTTTCGTCAGGTCAACGACGATCAGGCCGTCGAGCGCGTTGCCGAACGTGGGATCGACATTGAACCCGATGAGCCTGGCGCCCAGCCGGAAGTAGTGCCGAAGCAGGACCGGCACACCGCGACCGTGCGGGTCGATCGCCGCCACCAGGTCATCCGCGTCTCCGACATCACTGATCGTGCTGCAGGCAAGGTCGGTCTCCCGCTCTCGCGATCGAGCGAAGCGTGGCGGCAGTTTCGGCTCAGCGAGATCGGCGAACTCCCCCGGACCGAACGCGGCGGTCAGGAAGCGGACGAGCAGTTTCTGCGTCAGCGAGGAGTATGTGTCCGAGATGCTCGCGGTGCCAAAGAGCAGTTTGTAGCGGGGGTTCGCCGCGACGAATCGCCCGATCCCCTGCCACAGCAGCAGCAGCGGCGAGTAGTCACGCTGATACTCCGCGCGGACAAACGACCGGCCCAGTTCGATCCCCGGCACGAGCAGACGCAGTTGCGCCGGCCGGTAGCGGAAGAGCGTTGCGGTGTAGAGCGCATCGGTTACGCCCGGGCGGACCAGTTCGTCGGTCAGTCCCAGTCGGTACGCTCCGACGACGCGCTGCTGCGCATCATCCCACACAAAGATGTGCCGGTAGGTGCGGTCGAAGCGGTCCAGGTCTGTCGCCTGGCCTGTCCCCTCGCCGACGGCCCTGAACGTGACTTCGCGCAGCCTGCCGATCTCTTCCAAGACCCGCGGGATCTCGCCCGCGCCGGCGATCAGCACGCGAAGGTCGCCCGTTGTCGCGAGCGTGCGATCCGGCCCCAACGACCGCACCTCCTGCTCCAGCAGCGCGGCGGGGATGGGAGGAGCCACCGCCGATTCGGGCGGGCCATCGCTCTCGGCCCGCGCTCGATCCGAAAGCAGGTATGTTCGTGCGCGGAGATACGCCGCCGCCCGCGCATCATCATCGAACGATCCGAGTTTGGCGGGCGCTACGCTCGCGCCGACCCGCACCAGAACTCGCGAGTTCCTTTTCCAGAGCAGTTCGCGCGGCAGGAGGCACGTCCGGACCGCCGGGTGTACACGCCCCAGCGTCTGGAAGAGCCAACTGTTGCGACCCTCAAAGCAAACCGGCACAACCCTCGCGCCGGTACAACGGGCGAGCATCGCCACCGATGCGGACCACGGGCCATCCGAGACCTCGCCATCGCGGAATCGCAGCCGCGAAACCTCGCCGGCAGGAAAACTAGCGATGCAGCCGCCGGAGCGAAGCCAGCGGATGGCCCGGCGCAGTGCCATCGCGTTCGCCCCCCCCGCTTGCCCACCCGATCCGAACACATCAACTGGCAGAATGTCCGGCGCAAGGCCTGGCATCGCTCCCAGCAGGCCGTTGGCCATGAGTTTCACATCGGCGCGAACGCGATTCGCAAGTTCGAGAAGCAGGAGACCATCGAGCCCGCCCAACGGATGGTTCGCGACGATGATTGTCGGGCCAGACGCGGGGATGTGGGAAAGGTCTTCCCTGCGCACCGTAGCCGAGACTCCCAGCGTGCGGAGCGCCCGCTCACAGAACGAACCTTCCTCGCTCGAGACCACCTCTCGATACACGCCGCGAATCTGGTCCATCCCAAGCACCCGATCGAGCGACGGGGCGAGAGTCGAAGCCAAAGCCCGGCCGCGCACGGTCTGGCCGAAGATTGATCTCACCGAGAGTGCTTCATCCGTAGCCGCGGGCATGGCGTGGCGCTCGATTGCCCCCCCGCTGATCTCGCGCATGATGATACCACATCAATGCCCGCGCGCTCTCAGTGTGCATCTGCACGAGTTCGCAGCGCTTCGCCTTGGCAGAAACTTCGCGCAGGCTCGAACCAATCACCCATTTCACCCGTCCCCGGCCCGCACCGGTCATTCCCGGGAGTGACCGGCGCGGGGCGATGAGTCTCCAGCCGCGGACGTGCTACGGACAGCCGGCAAAGTACGCGCTCAGGAACATGAATATGTCCTGAACGTCCGCTGCTTCGTTCCCGTTGAGGTCGGCGACACAGACTGCCGGCGGCGGTGGCGGCTCGCCGGCCGGACTCGCATCGGGCTGTTTGACCGTGGCGATGAGGAACGCAAAGTCCGCGTTCGCCGAACGCCAGTCGGGGATCTGCCGACCCGGCGCGATCTCCTTGCCCGGTTCGATCTTCCAGTAGGGCGGGTCATCGCACGGCTCGCACGGCGGCTTGACATGCGCGAAGAACGCCCGCTCGGCGGAGGAGAATGTGTCCCTGACCATGAGCGAGACCCAGTAGTTTCTTCCCGGCTGGAAGATGAGGGGCGTCGGCCAATCGCAGAAGTACACCTTATACGCGCGCACGTTCGTCGTGCCGACGCGCAGACCGGTGATCCCGAGGTCGACGACGGTCGGGACGGGCCGATTCGCCTCCCCGGACGGCGGATAGAAAATCGGCGAGTTCGCAGGGAGCGTAAAGACCGGTTCGCGGCAGTCGTTCTCGTAGATCTCCAAGTACACATTGAAGCCGGCACAGTTCGTGAAGATGTATCCCTCGAGGTAGCACACCTCCTCGGTGTCGCAAGTTTTGACGACGAACTGGTCCGCAGCGCGCGAGTTCCGCGCGGTGAGCGTGGACTTCTCCGAGCGCGTCCCGAACACGTTGTAGGGGCCCGGCTCGGGCTCGCGCGCATCCGCGCCGTCGAGGAACGGCTTGCCGTTGTCCCACATGATCGGGCACGTCTCGCCGCTCAGGCAGAACACGAAGTCGTCGCACGGGTGGCAGCACGGGTCGTACTCCTCCCACGGGTCGCTCCCGTTCATCAGTTGCGGCCGCTTGCCCAGGATGTAGCCGTCGGGCGTCTCGGGGGGCGGGTTACCGGGGAAGTTCGGGTTGCCCGGCGCACCGGCCGTCGCCCACACCGCCTCGTAGGCCGCATCGCCCGCGGGACCGATGCCCACGAGCGACACCCAGTAGATGCCGCCGCGGAGCCAGAAGCACTCGTCGCGCAGGTCGAACCAGAACTGGTAGCGGTTATAGCCCTCGGGCGTCGCGCCCAGGAACGCCGGGCACGGCTCGTGGTCGAACTCGGCGAGCAGTTCGTCGGGCGACCCGTTGCAGTCGCTGTAGAACCGCAGTCTGGCCATCGGCTCGATCAGCGGGTTCTCGCGCCGCACGAGCATCTCGCCCAGGAACCGCTCGATGTGGTGCATCGACGATTCATCCAGGAAGATGTCGTCCGCGGCCTTGATGATGAGGCCGTCGGTTGCGGTGCGGTCGAAGGACCACTCGCCGTTCACGCCGTCCCAGCCGCCGGTCTGCCAGAGGGAGTAGAACTCCTGCTCGGGTCCCAGGTTGTCCTTGCACTCGCACTCCAGCGGGCAGCACATCTCCGTCTCGGCGATGCACAGCGGCAGTGAATACACCGGATCGCACTTGTCGCCGATGTCATCGCACTCGGCCTCCGACAGGTCCGCGTAGTTGATCTTCACGCGGTAGCAGCCGGGACCGCCCGGCACGCCGATCGCGTCGGCATCGAAGATGAACTCGTAGCACTGCGCGGTCGCGGTCGGAGCGGAGATCGGCATGAAGCACGCGTCAGGCCCGGGCGTCGCGCAGTACTCCCACTGGTAGCAAAGAATGCCCTCGGCATCCTCGACATCGCAGCAGAGCACGACCGCCACCCCGTCGCAGAACAGGCAGTTGCCGCTCGAGTCCGACAGGTTAGAAGCGCACTCCAGCACGCACGGTTCCAGCGGCGGGCGGACATCCAGTCGCGCGCAGTTGGAATACTGACTCGGGCACTTCTCCTCGGTGATCGGCACACCGCCCACCATGCACACACGCACGCAAAGGAAGTAGTACCCCTCGTGCCCGGGCGCGGCGGGGTCGAACGTCAATGTGGCCGTGGTCGCGCCGCTGATCCCGCTGCCATTCGTGACGGCCGTGCCATCCGCCGCGGTCACGTCCGCCGGGCAGGGCAGGGTCCGCCGATACCACTGGAAGCACAGGTCCGCGATGTTGCCCGTGTAGGTCACCGTCGCCGTCAACTGCTGGCGACCGCCCTCGCAGACCGCGGCGTCCTCGGGGTCGGCGGTGATGGTCGGCTGGGGGATGACGCCCAGACAGGCGCAGTTGGAGTTCTT
>CAYMWG010000225.1:0-4910 GCA_964393765.1 uncultured Phycisphaeraceae bacterium | reverse complement strand
TGCGCACCGTGAACGTCGATGCCGCCATCAGCAGCAGGCTCAGCCCGGCCGAGAGCCAGCACCAGGTATGCACCGGCCGCTCCAGGAACCACGAGGCGATCCCGGTCTGCGAGCCTTCTTCCCACGCCTGATACCCCGTCGGGTTGAGCAGCGCGCTGAGCGCGAGGAACGGGTTGATCGCCGTCATCCAGGTGACCACCACGCCGCCGCCCACGAGTTGATCGACGCCGTAAGTGACGGCGAGGTAACTGATCACCGAGACGTAGAACGCGAACACCGCACGCTTGCCAACGAGCCTGCTGACCGAGAGCGCGATGGCCATCGACCCGACAAGCAGGGCCGCGCACGCGGCGATGAGGTAACTCGCGAAGATCGACCTGCCCGGCACCCCGCCGAAGTACTGCGTGAGCGCGAACAGCGGCAGGCTGGAGAACAGCAGCGCGAGGATGAAGAACAGGCGGCCGAAGAGGTTGCCCAGCACGATCTCGCCGGCGGACATCGGCGTGGTCAGCAGGATGTCCCACGTCCGCGGGTTGGCCTCCTGCGCGATCGCGCCCGCCATGAACACCGGCGCCAGCACGCAGATCAGCGCGATCTGGAGGTACGCGACGATCGTGAAACTGCTCGAGGCCGCCGCGGCGAGTTTCAGGGACGACAGGTTGCCCTGCCCGGGCATCGCCAGCAGGAGGTAGAGGAGCGTGACGATGAGCGCGCCGAGGTAGATGGTGCGGATATAGAGGTGGCGCGTCCGGCGCGAGCCGCCCTGCACGAGGCGCACGGCGATGGGGTTGAGAGGCCCCAGGCGGAGGAGCCAGCGGAGGATGATGGGCATGGCCCCGGATGGTAGAGGCGCGGGCGCTGTAGAGGCCCTGGCGTTGTAGAGGCTCGGGCGTTGGAGAGGCTCGGGCGAAAGCCCGGGCGTTCCGCACGCGTGCCCCCTCTGTCGCCTTGGGCGACATCTCCCCCGTCGCGGACGGGGGAGATGGCACCCTCACCGCGAGTTCCATCCCCAAGTCGTTACGCGGACTTCCGCCCAGGGCCCTTCGCGGCGGTGTAGATGATCTTGCCCTCCTCGGGCGATTCGACCGTGAGGGTTGGTCGGCCCGGCCGGGTTTCGCAGGTGATCCAGCCGTTTGCCGCCATCGCCTCCATGCACAGGATGCACTGCTGATAGATGGCGGACACCAGGTCGGGCGGAGACGCCCCTCGGATGCTCGTGAGCAACTGTTGGGTGATGCGTTCGGCATCGGGCGTCGTGCGGAGGATCTCGACCACCCGCTCGTACGCCCCGGCAAGCACAAGCATCCGCTCGGCGCGAACATACGCCGGGACCGCGACAATCCGCCCATCTTTCACCGCGGCGATGGTGGTCCTGGTCGCCCCCAGAAGGTTGAGCTTGAACCGGCTCTTCCCGCTGATCTGGAAAGTTACGTCCTTGTCGGAGGCGTGGTTCAATCGCCACTGCACTCCCTTGATCCCCGCAAGGTCGAGCCCGCCGATCACAAACTGCCCGAGGATGTCGTCGATGCCGCCGTTGCTCAGCCACCTGAAGGCGTCCGCCGGGTTGAGTGAAAAGCCGCTCTCCTTGGCGATCTTGGCGCAGTTCTCCTGGATGGCCGAGAACAGGCCATTGCCCGAGTACCAGTAGTCCGCGAACCGGATGTGCTGGCGGACGCGCTTCCGCTGGATGCCGCCGTACTGGTCCAGCAGCCACTTCCGGTCGTGCTCCTTGCGGTCGAGCGCCAGGATCGTGCAGGCCAGATGCTGGGCGCAGGTGTGCGTGAGCGTGAGCCCGGCCGAGAGGATCGGGTCCGCGAAGCCCAGCGATTCGCCGCACAGGTACCAGTTCTTGCCGTGCGCACGATCCGAGACGTACGACCAGTCGGTGGTGGTGTCGATCTTTCCGCGCCGTTTGCCCTCGCCGATGAGTTTCATCACCAGCGGGTCTGAGTGGATCGCCTCCAAATACAGTTCCTCGGGCTTCTTGCCGGTCTGTTTGTAGTACTCAGCGTTGGCCACCAGGCCGATGCTGGTCTTGTCGCGTCCCAGCGCGATGTACCAGATCCACCCGTAGGCGGTCGAGCGGATATGGATGCGGATCGCCCCGCCCTCCCAGATCGGCGCGTTCATCTCCTTCCCGGTCCAGTAGTCCCAGAACGCCACGTTCTTGAGGAGTTGCGGCGCCTCGACCTCCACTCCGAGGGCGCGCCGGAGAACCGCGGCGTTGCCGGAGGCGTCCACATAGTGGCGCGCCGTGACCCGCTCGCCGCTGCTCAGTGTCAGACCGCTCACCGTGTCGTCGGCATGGTCCACGCCCACAACCTTGGTGTCCTCCCGCACCGCGCACCCCATCGACGCCGCGTGGTCCAGCAGGATCTTGTCGTACTCGGCCCGGTCGACCTGGATCGCGACGCGCGTCCGCCACCCCTCCCATTTCCCCGGACGCTTGTAGTCCTTGGGGATCTCCTCTAGAGGAATGAAGCCGAACGTCCACGGCTCCGTGGTCTTGCCCCAGGTGTACGTCGCGCCGAACTTGATGGGGAACCCGGCCGCCTCGACCTTGTCCCAGACCCCCATCTCCACCAGGATGCGCCCGATGGGTGGGAGTTGGCTCTCGCCGATGTGGTCGCGCGGGAAGCGCTCCTTCTCGACAATGAGCACGCGCATCTCGGGCGCATACTTCTTCAGAAGCGTCCCCGTGGTCGATCCGCCGGGGCCGCCGCCGATAATCGCGACATCGAACGCTGTTTCGCTGGTGGACATCGGCTCTGGCCTCTCTCTGATTGGCGCGGAACACCGCCCGTTGCGACTCACTGGGGCGGTTCAGAGTATCGGCGCGATGCGTGCCGGAATGGACCCAAGCGGGCTGTACTCCGTCACTCCCGCCTCCCGGGGCAATCGTTCGTGTTTGGATAGGGCACAGCGCTTTCAGACGGCCCTGCACGCTCGGGCAGAGGGGGATTATCAGTCACCTGTGTAACAGCCGCTTTCCATCGCAAAGGCGAGCGTTCGCCGTGCCTGCCAGGATCATCGTCATTGGCGCAAGCCGTGTGATGACAAGCGATTAGAACATGAACCAAAACCACATTTGCAGCGGTTCCGAGATTCAGAAATAATTCATAATCCTCTTGCAGGCGCATCCGACTTGGGGTATCTTCGACGCTGGATGGAGAGAGTCGCTTCCCAGAAATGGGCGCGCCTCACCGACAATGTGTGTTTGTTACAGGCTGTGGTGGCGCTTTTGCTCTGCCGCGGAAGCCACAGCCAAAGGTTCGCGGTTGACGTTCAACCCGGGCCCAAGGTGTGAATGCGCGGCAGAGACCAAATGGGAGAGAGAAAAATGACGAAGACTCTTGCGATTCTTGCTGTTGCAGGCCTGGCGAGCACCGTGCTCGCTCAGGGAAACCCCCTCGAGAAGGACTACTCGATCACCCACGTTCCGCCGCTGGTTCTGCCCTCCGTGGGCGTGGCTTCCTCGGTCATCATCGTCAATGATACTGGCCTCATCGCCAGCATGGACTATGTCTTCATCGACATCGACCACACCTGGAGCAACGACGTCGTCATCACCCTGACGCACGGCAACAACGTTGTCAACCTGCTCAACCGGCCCCCGTCCGGTGGCGACAACCTCGGCGGCATCTACACCTTCGTCGATGGCGGCGCGGCCTGGCCCGGCGATGGCGCTGGCGACCTGGTTCCCCCGGGCACCTACCGCGCTGTTGACCTCCTCTCCGCCTTCGCCGGCAAGCCCAAGCAGGGCGACTGGATTCTGAGTTACACCGATACCATCGCCGGTGACGGCGGCCAGCTCCGCGGCTGGGGCTTCGGCGTCACCAACGTCCCCACCCCCGGTGCGTTCGCGCTCCTGGGCCTCGGTGGCCTCGCGGCCGCCCGTCGCCGTCGCGCCTGAGTCGCGATCGGTTGACAACTTGATCTCACACAGCCGCCCGGCCATGTCGCCGGGCGGTTGTCTTTAGTGGACCGGCACTCCGTGCCGGAACCCCGAGGCGAGAAGGTGTGGAGTGCCTGCATGGGAGCACGCCGTCGCGCGGTTCCGAGAAGCCCGCAAAGTCATCCAAGATTCATCTGATCTTCGGATTTCCCTTGCAGACGCGACGGCTTGGGGTACCTTGAAAAAGGATGGAGAGAGGCTTACCCGCCAAACGCGGGCGAACCTGACGGACAACTCGGCTTTTTTCAAGTCTGTGGCAGGTGCCGCGCTCGCGGTGATCGCCACAGCCATTCCCGGCGTTGACGTTCAACGCAGGGCGGAAGTGTGAGTGCGCGGCGTACAGCCAGGGAGAATTCCATGCGTGCGAGTAAGTTTGTCGGACTGATTGCCGGGCTTGCCTTGTCATCGGCGGCGATGGCGCAGTTCGTGGAGACCGAGCCCAACGATTCCAAGGCCACGGCCAACGTCTTCGGCCCGATCGGCGTCGCCAGCACCGTGACGGGCAACAGCATCCTCTCAACCGGTGTGGGGCTGGACTATTACCGGCTCGATGTCGGCGCGGCCGCGCCGGGCATCTGGCGCTGGACCTCCACCCTGAGCACGACGACGCCCGGCCACACCGCGAGCATCCGCGGCCTCGGACAGACCGCCGCCGCCCCGGCTCCGTGGCTGCCCGGAATGGTTGTCGGAGTGCCAACCACGGCGGACAACACCGCGCAGACGGGCAGAACCCCCGCGGGCCTCACCACGCGCGAAAACGCGTGGTATTCCTTCGGACGCGCCCACTCGATGTACTACCGCGTCGCGGGCGCGGCCGCGACGACCGCCGATTACACCACCACGTTCGCGGCGGTGCCGGTCACGCCGATCACCGCCGGCACGTTCCAGCCGGGTGCGATTACGATCAACACCAACGCGCAGGGCCACACGACTGACACTGAAGTTTGGGTGTATG
>CAYMWG010000224.1:0-4943 GCA_964393765.1 uncultured Phycisphaeraceae bacterium | reverse complement strand
CCCCTCGGCAGTCCCTCGCCACCCCCCGGAGCCTCCGGGCGCTCCAGGGACGGTGCCGCCCCCAACGCCACCTCTGGCCGGCATTGGAAACGACCCCCTTCTGGCCGCTCTCGCATCCCCGGATATTGCCGCTGTGCAGCGGTTGCTGCTCGGGTTGAGCCCTGCGCAGCGGGAACAATCCGGTCCAATAGCGGGAGCGGTTCAGGCCGCGGAGCGCCGTCTGAGCACCCACAAACTTGCCCGGCGTTTGTAAACGGTTTGCACGCCTCTCGCATCCGGCGAGGTACGAGGCTCGTATGGACCGAAGACTATACGGGGATTCGGTGAATGACACTGTCCACGCCCAGCCCGAGTTATCCACATTGGCCGTCCAGAAAATCTGGCTTGATTCAACCCGGCCCAAAGGCTGGTTTTTGTGGGGTACTTTGATGCATTCGTCCGAAAAATCCACACCTAACCTGTTCCGGGCTGGACAAGATCGCATTGGCGCGGTAGATTTCGAGAGCGGGGCGGTTTCTGGGGATTCGCGGCGGCCACGTTCTGTGGTACAGCCGGGGAGAAAATCGATGTTCACGAAGACGCGTAATTGGCGTGGCGGCTTCACCTTGATTGAGTTGCTGATCGTAATCGCGATCATTGCTCTTCTGGTGGCAATCCTTTTGCCTGCACTCTCAGAAGCAAGGCGTGCGGCGCGCAAGGTGCTGTGCGCCGCCAACCAACAGCAAGTCGCTGTTGCCTCCGCAAACTACTCGACGGACTTCCAGGACAAGTGCGCTTCGTTCACCTGGAAGAAGGGCTTCGACTATGGATTCGGCGGCGTCGCCGCCGATGCCACCCAAGCCGCGGCCAACCAGGCCGTTGATATCCTGCGTCGCCGGGCCGACCGCACGGACATCACTGCGATCGCCGGCTGGATTCCCCATGTGCTGTATTCCCACCTCATCCTCAACGACTATCTCCAGCAGCGCCTGCCCGAGTCCTCGATGGCGTGCCCCGAAGACCGGATTCGCCGCGCCTGGCAGGCCGCAACGCGAGAGAGTATCGACGGCTTCTTCAGTCTGATCGAGCGCCCGACGGGAAGTTCAAACAACGAAAAGCGCTGGCCCTACAGCTCTTCGTACAGTTTTGTCCCGTCCTACTGGTCACCCGATCAGGCCGTGCTTGTCGGGGGCGTAACCATCCCCACCGTTTCACAGGCTGGCGTGCATAACTTGTTCAATGTGCCCGGTGCGGGAGCGATCACGGTCCTTGGAAATCGTCGCTTCTCCGATGCGAACTTCCCCTCGCAGAAAGTGATGCTCTACGAGATGAACGACTGGCACACGGTCAAGAAGCGCGCCATGTACCACGCATACACCACCGCCAAAGCCCAGTTGGGATTCTTTGACGCGTCGGTTCGGATCCTGGAAACCAAGTCGGGCAATCGCGGCTTCAATCCCGCGACCCCTAACGCCCCTGCCGCGACCACATACCAGTACTCCCCCGAACTGGCTTGGGAGCCCGAGTGCAGAAACCGGGCGCTGACCTCGGAAGTGGTCTTCGGCCACTACCGCTGGACCCGCGGCGGCCTCAAGGGCGTCGACTTCGGCGGCGGCGAGGTCGACGCGGTTCCCTGATCTCACAGCCAGATTCTCTTGACCTTGTGAAGGCCCGGGACCCGTCCCGGGCCTTTTTTCATTTTCTTCCCACGGACCTACCATGCGCCGTTGTCCCGCGCACCAGTCATTTCCAGCGTCGATGCAGACCTCGCCTACGCCGCCGCGCAGCGCGTGGTGCAGACGCATCAGCGCCTCGTCGAGTTCCTCCGCACCGGACAGACCTTGGCGCTGATCGACCAGTTCGTCGCCAGGACTCTCACCGACCTTGCCTGCAAGTCGTGCTTCCTTGGCTATCGCGTCGGCCGCTCGCCCGCGTTCCCCTCGCACGCGTGCCTGAGCGTCAACGAGTGCATCGTCCACGGCACCGCTGGCTACTACACCAAGCCGATGAAGGCGGGCGATGTGCTGAAGATCGACATCGGCGTTGTCCATCGAGGCTGGATCGGCGATGCGGCGTGGACGTACGTCTTCAAGGACTACCCCAGCGGCGAGGTCGAGCGCCTCATGCAGTGCGGCAAGGAGGCGCTCCGGCGCGGCGTCGAGGAACTCCACCCCGCCAACACCTACATGGCGTGGGCCAGGACCGTGCAGCAGTACGTCGAGGGCGAGTGCGGCTTCCACCTCATCCGCGGCCTCGGCGGGCACGGATACGGCCGCTGGGACGACAAGCGAAAGAAGGGCCTGCACGAGCCGCCCTACCTCTCCAACGTCGTGCCCGCCGCCTTCAGTGACGAGTGGCCGGATGGCAAGAAGCGTTGTACGCCGGGCACCATCCTCGCCGCCGAGCCGATGATCGCGCTGGGCACGGGCGAGGTGCGGCAGACGGCCAAGGAGTGGCCGGTGTACTCGAAGGACAACTCGATTGCCGTGCATTACGAGCACGATGTGATGATCACGGAATCCGGCCCGCGGATTCTCTCCGAGGGGATGGAGAACCTTCCTGATGTGGTGGGGTGAGCGGCTGTACCGGCAGACGGTGAAGGACGACAATGGGCTCCGGCATCGTGTGCTCTACACCCGGGAGGCGCCGATGCACGATGTCGAAGTTCGTCGCGAGTGTCAGCGCCTACTTCTGGGCCGACACCGTGGGTTGCTGCTGATGTGGGGCGGCGTTGCAGGGCTAATGATCGCGATGGTCGTTCTGACGAATATCTTCGGCTACGCCGACGTTGGCGCGTGGCTGCTCGTCCCGCTCGCGCTCGCGGCCATCCCGCTCGGGATGGAGTTTCAGCGCATCGGAAGACACGCGCTCCGACTCTCACGGCTTGGGCGAGAACTTTGCCCTGCCTGCGCATATCGCCTCGCGGGTGTTCCAAAGCGGAGCGACTGCCTGACGATCTGCCCTGAGTGCGGAGCAAAGTGGCGGCTTTCGCAGTAGCGGGGCCGCTTGCGAACCCGCACGCTCCGCGCTCTCCGCGACCTCTGCGTTCAAGATTTTCAGCGTAGCCCGCCGCTCGCGATCCGGGCTCTGAAGGCCATAGTTTGCGGTTCTAGACCCACCCCAGCGCATAGAAGATCGCCGTGAACGCCAGGTCCGCGACGATAATCGCGACCACCGATTGCACCACGGTGCCCGTCGTGGCACGCCCGACGCCCGCCGCGCCGCCCGTGACGCGAAGGCCGTTGGTGCAGGCGATCAGCCCGATGAGCAGGCCGAACACCGTCGCCTTGCCCACACCCGTCAGGAAGTCCGCGAGTTTCACCTGGTCGAGTGTGTTCTGAATGTACCGATCCGACGGTACCCCCAGCGCGGCAACGGCGATCAGCCAGCCGCCGATGATCGCCACCGCGTCCGATAGCACCGCCAGGCACGTCATGCTGATCACCGCGGCGATCACCCTCGGCACCACCAGAAAGCGAATCGGGTTCAGCGCGTGCGCCTCCAGCGCCTCGATCTCCTCGCCCACGACCATCGTGCCGATCTCGGCGGCGATCGCCGCGCCCGCAAAGCCTGTCAGAACAATCGCGGCGATCAGCGGGCCCAGTTCGCGCAGCACCGCCACGCTTGTGATGTTCGCGACCAGTTCCTTCTGGCCGAAGTTGTCCAGCGGCGGGGCCATCTGCAGGACCAGGATCATCCCCACGGACCCCGAAACCAGCGAGATAATGAACACCGAGCGCACGCCGATGCGAACGATCTGCGAGATGATCGCGGGCCGTCCGAGGCGGACCTTTCGGTGCGTGAACGCCCGCCCGATCCATTGGAGGGTCTCGGCGAAGAGGAACCACACCGCCCCGACCTGGTCGAGGATGCCCCCGGCCCGGGAAACCAGAAACCCGACCGTCGCGCGCAGCGGCCTTGGGAGGAGGTCAGCGATCGACGGCGCGAGTGAAGGGATGGTGCGGCTCATGGCGATCACGCGGACAGCGCGCCATCAACATCCGGAACAATGGTGAAAACCGTATCGAGCCGGGCGATCTCAAAGATTGACCGAACCTTGTCCTGCATCCCGCAGAGCACAAGCCGGGTTGAGTTCTTCCTCGCGATCTGCATCGCCTCGACCAGCGTCGCGACGCCCGAGGAATCCATGTAGGGGACGGACGCGAGATTGACGATCAGTCGCTGCGGGCGCGAGGTCTGCACGCGCTTGAGTTCCTGGCGAAGGATCGGCGAGGCGTTCAGGTCGATCTCGCCGGTCGGGATGACAATCATCGCGCCGGAGCGCTGTTCGGCCTTGATGCCGAAACTCCCCTCCTGGCTGCTGAACTGTCCCGGACGAACTGGATAGTCAGCCACCGCCGCACTCCTTGAAGGGAACGCCGCCGCACCCTTCGTCCGTCTCTGTCGTGCGCCGCTTGATCATGGTCAGCCTCATGCCGACCTTCTCGCGCCGCTCGTAGATCACCTCGTCCATGACAGCCTTGATGATGTGAACCCCCAGACCGCCAGGCCGGATCTCCTCAAGGTCGCGGCTGCGGATGACCTGCGGGTCAACCTGGCGGGCCTCATCCTCGATGACGATGCGGAGCGAACTCGGGAGCGTATCCGCGCAGTCCGCCGCGGGACCGGCCGCGCCCAAGCCCGCATCGCCTTTCTCGACCATCGGCCAGATGCTGATCCAGATGGGACGGTTGGAGGCTCGCCCATACCCATGACGAATGACGTTGCACAGCGCCTCATCCACGGCCAGCGCGATCTTGCCGCACGCCTCATCCGCGAAGCCCAGCCGCTTGGAGACTGCCGCAACCAACTCACGCGCGCCGCTGAGATACAGCGGGTTGCTCATCAGTTGCAGGCGGATCTGCGGCGGCTCGCTCGGCGATGTGGCCGGTGTGGGCGGAACGTGGGAAGTACGGGGATCAGACATGACTGGGATTCCGTCCGCCCCACCCCACCACCACCAC
>CAYMWG010000223.1:0-4949 GCA_964393765.1 uncultured Phycisphaeraceae bacterium | reverse complement strand
CCGACGGGAGGCCGCTGAAGATCCTGACGGTGGTGGACGAGTTCACGCGGGAGTGCGTGGCGTGCGAGGTGACGCGGAGCTTCACATCCTCCGACGTGGTGGCGACGCTGGCGGGACTCTTCGCCAAGCGAGGCGTACCGGCGCACATCCGCAGCGACAACGGGCCGGAGTTCATCGCGCACAAGGTGCGTGCGTGGCTGGAGGAGAACAAGGTGGGCCCGCTGTACATCGAGCCGGGAGCGCCGTGGCAGAACGGCGTGGGCGAATCGTTCAACGGCAAGCTGCGCGACGAGTGCCTGAATCTGGAACTGTTCACGAGCCTCACCGAGGCGCGGGTGGTGATCGGCGATTACCGCGTGTACTACAACACAAGGCGGCCGCACAGCTCGCTGGACTACCGAACCCCCGCGGCGTTCGCCGTCGCGTGCCGCGCGGCTCCTCCGCTCCGGCTCGCTACGCTCGCCCTCGCTCCGTCGCCGCACGGCACGCGGGAGGAGAGGTTGGTACACTCAGTTCCTCTCATCTGAACTGGTACAGGAAAGTCAGGCAGGCCCCTGCACCCAGCGCGCGATGCTCGTCACGAATATCATCCCGCTCGGCCTGGCCGCCGTGGTGCTGCTCTGCTGGCTGGGGCTCGCGCTTGTCGGGAAGGTCCTCGACTGGTTTCCGAGCATGTACAGTTAGCCCGTGCCGATGTGTACCCGGCCGACCGCGCCTCAGAATTCTGCCACGCTCTTCCTGATCCACCCGCCCCCCAGCACCCGCTCCCCGTCGTATACGACGACCGCCTGGCCCGGCACCACCGCCTGCACGGGCTGGGCGAACTCGACCTCCAAGTCGCCGCGCGCGGCGTCCCACCGCATCCGCGCGGCCGCGGGTTTCGCACTGCTGCGCACCTTCGCCTCGCAGGTGTACCACTCCTCGACCCGGGACTCATCCGCCAGCCAGTTCACCTCGCCCGCCACCAGCCCGCGCGCCATCAGCATCTCGCGCGGCCCCACCGTCACCGTGTTCTTGGCGACATCCTTGCCGACAACGAACACCGGGTACCCCAGCGCGATGCCGACCCTCCGCCGCTGGCCGATGGTGAACCTGTGCTGCCCGCCATGCTCGCCGACCTTGTTCCCCTCGGGGTCGAGGACATCGCCCGGCGGCACTGATGCGAGTTCGGCGCTGCGCCGTCGCTCCACCAGCCCCGCGTAGTCGTTGTCCGGGACAAAGCAGATTTCCTGTGAGTCCGGCTTGTCGAACGTCGGCAGGCCCATGTCCCTGGCCATCGCGCGCACATCAGCCTTGCGGAACGCGCCGATGGGCAGCAGCGTTCGCTCCAGGCGCGACCGCTTCATCCCGAAAAGCACATACGACTGGTCCTTGTCGTGGTCGAGACCGCGCATCAGTCGCGCGCTGCCGGACGCGTCTCTCTCGACCCGCGCGTAGTGCCCCGTCGCCACCCACCCCGCGCCGATCTGCTCGGCGTAGTCGTGCAACTTGCCGAACTTCAGCCAGTCGTTGCACCGCACGCACGGATTGGGCGTCCGTCCCGCCGTATACTCGTCAACGAAATAGTCGATGATCCGGCCGACATAAAAGGTCGCGCCCAGTTCCGCCGCGACCAGCCGCGCATCCGCCGCATCGTTGATCGAGCAGCACCCTTGGTGCCCGATCCGCACGCGGCTCGGGTCGCACGCGATCTGCCGCTCATCAAACTCAACCGGAGAGTCGAGCGTCTCACCCGGCGAGCCGAGCCGCATGAAGCAGCCCACGACCTCGTACCCCTCGCGTTGCAGGAGCGCGGCGGCGACGGAGGAGTCCACGCCCCCCGACATCGCCACGAGCACCTTGCCCTTGGTCTTTCCGTTTCTCGGGGCGGCGCTCATGCACCGATCGTAGGTGCAGCGCTCACATCACCAGTCCGGGTCCCTGGCCCGCATCCGCTCCACCGGGGGCCGCGCCGCCCTTCATCGCCCCTCGCGCAACCGCCGCAGAGACCGCCTTGCTGATCTCCACATACCGCATCCGCAACTCGTTCACCGCCTGCGTCATGTCCGCGGCTTCCTCGGTGGTCAGGTTCCCCCTGGTCTTTTCGTCAAGGACCGCGATCAGGTCGATGTGGAACTTCGCGTGCTCCAGCGAGACCATCGCGCGCCCGGTCTCAGGGTCGGGGAATCCGCCCATGTACATCAACGCCTGCGTGATGAGTGTTCCGAGCAACGTTGGGAAATCCGCGGGGGGCAGTTCCTCAACGCCTTGGCCCCCACCGACACCCGGCCCTCCGCTCGGTCCAAGAGCACCCTGCCCGCTCGCCGCGCCTCCGCCAGCCGTGCCGGACTGCAACCCGCCCCCTTGGGCCCCCTTGGCCGCGGCGGACTTCTTCTCCTGTGCTGCCATCTTCTCGCGCTCGGCCTGGGCCTGCGCCTTCCAGTCGCTGTCCACCACGATCTTGGACTCGCCGGGGTTCTGTGACATGGTCGCTCCGCGCGGCTGTGCATGAAAACCAGCGCCGCTGGCCGACTATAGCCCCGGCGTTGCGAACCCGAACCGTTGCGGGTACGCTGTCCCCAGGCCTGAACCGCGTCGGCGACCCTCGCCCGACCACAATCCCTCGCTCATCCAACGGGCAAGCGGGAACCAATCATGCGCATGGATGCACTGTGTTCTGCCCGCACTTCGGCCATGCTGCTCGCCGCGGCGGTGCTTGGCGCGTGCGGCACCTCCAACTCGGCCCCACGCTCCGAGCGGCTGATCGCGGAGCAGTTTGCCTCGGTCAATGCATCGCCCGTCGCCGGGGCGGGGCCGTCCGTCGGGCCAACGCCGCCCCCGGCGGGCGCTCCCACCTCGGAACCGGACGTCACTGGCGCAACTCAGGTGCGAACGCCACCAGCAGGTTCCGTCGCGGCTTCTGCTCCCACCGACACGCTCGCCCTCCGCTCCTTCATCGGCGAACCCGATGTGTCTGCAACGCCTGCCAGCGCGGTCGACACGCCGATCGTGCTGGAATCCGTTGTCGGACAGATCAATGGCCGCCCGCTTTTCGCCTCGGAGGTGCTCACGCCGCTGGATGGCAAACTGCGGGCGCTCGCCGCGCAGGTCAACAACAACCGCGCGCAGTTCGCGCGAGGCGCGACCAACGACATCATCCAGGTCGTGACCAACAAGGTCCGCGACGAACTCATCCTCGCCGAGGCGCAGGCCTCGCTCCCGCCGGAGGTCCGCCAGGGCCTGTTCGCCTTCCTTGGCCGCATCCAGAAGAACCTTGTCAGCGCCCAGTCGGGCAGCGAACTGCAGGCCGATGAGGCCCTGCGCGAGTCGACCGGGCAGACACTCCAGCAGGCCTCGCGAGACCGACTCGAGCGCGAACTCATCGGCAACGAACTCCGCACCAAAATCCTTCCCCGCGTCAACGTGCCCTGGCGACTGATCCGCCAGGAGTACGACCGCAACTTCGACAAATACAACCCCGCCGGCGCGGCCACGCTGCGCGTCATCTCCGTCCCGCTCGCCGATGCCAACGCCGTCCGCCGCGCGGAAGAAGCGATCGCCACCAAGCCCTTCGCCGAGGCCGCCGCGATGGACTTCAATGCCTTTCTCCGTTCCGAGGGTGGCCTTGCACAGCGCGAACTCGACAGGCCCTACGAGCAGTCCCCCCTCTTCGCCAATGAAGCCATGACAATCGCCGCCCAGAAACTCAGCGAAGGCCAGACCTCCCCGCCCGTGAAATGGAACGACAACCTCGCGTGGATCCACCTCGAATCCATCGATCCCGGCGAGGCCGTGACGCTCTACGACGCCCAACTCGACATCGAGTCGGACCTCCGCGACCGAAAGTTCAACCAGGAGCGGAACATTTACTTCGAGCGTCTCCTCGCCCGCGGCAGTTTCACCCGCATCGAATCAATGGTCGAAGAATCCGTCGCCATTGCGATCGAGCGGTACCTCCCGCCGCAGGCGCAGTAAAGTTGGGAGGCGGGGGAGAGGGGAGCGACATGCGCCGTTTCCTGCGATGCTGGCTCACGAAACTCCTGTACATCCTCAGGCCGCCCACATGGTCAGCGCGCCGCGACCCGCTCGGCCCTGCCGGCGAACGCGCTGCCGAGAAGTTCTTCAAGGCCCGCGACTACAAAATTCTGGTACGCAACGCGCGCGTGCCGATGGGCGAGGCCGACCTGCTCGTCGAAGCGCCAGACGGCCGGACGATCATTTTAGTCGAGGTGAAGTCGCGCCGCCTTGATGCCCAGCGCCCCGACCCGCCCGCGGAGGCCGCGATCACCGGTGCCAAGCGGCGCAAACTCGTGGCGATCCTCCGGCACCTCGCCCGCGCGAACCATTGGCGCGGCCGGCCGCTTCGCATCGATGTCATCGCCGTGGATTTCCTCAACGGCGAGCCCGTGGAGGTCCGGCACCATCCAGGGGCCGTTGGAATCCCATCCCGCCACTCGATACATTGAGTGCCCGGGCGGCTGACACTCCGCAATCCACACTTCGAAATCCGCAATCTAAAATTTTCCTCCGCGACCCAGCGCGTGCGCATTCCTCACGCCGCCGGCTTGTCTTTCTGCCCCGCCAGCTTGCCGCGGAACGCCATCTCAAGACGCATCTCTTCCGCGCGGCCCGCATCGATCTTGTTCGGCAGGATGACGCTGAACATCGACCCCCGCCCGACCTCGCTATCAAGGTGCAACTCGCCCTGCAGGATCGCGGTGAGTTCCTTGCAGATCGCAAGGCCCAGCCCAGTGCCTGCGTGCCGGCGGGTGTGCCCGCTGTCGGCCTGCTGGAACTTCTCGAAGATCCGCGCACGGTCCTCGGGGGCGATGCCCGGGCCCGTGTCCAGCACGCTGATGCGCACGCGATCCGCCGCGGCCGGCCCGTGCATGGCCCGCCCCACCAGCCGTTCCGCCCTCAGAGTCACTCTCCCCCTCCCAACCACGCCCGTTCCTCCGGCACTCGATAGC
>CAYMWG010000222.1:0-4986 GCA_964393765.1 uncultured Phycisphaeraceae bacterium | reverse complement strand
ATCCGCCACTGCTCTTTACTCGATCGGGTGGATGGCGCGTCAATGACTATCCGACGACGGCGTTCCGGCACGGCGCTTCGGGGCGCGGCTCGGCGGGGAGCACAATCGCGGTGCGAGCGGACGGCAGTTCCGGACAGATTCATGCAGAAATGAGCGACCTGCGAGTGCTTGAGATTCGTGTTGGATCGGTTGGATCTTCGCTCGGACCGTGGTATGTTCCAGACGCGGAAGAGTGGCGATGATCAGTCAGTTGATCAGTCAGTTGATCAGTCAGTTGATCAGTCAGTTGATCAGTCAGTTCATCAGTCAGTTGATCACGCCGGGAGTGTCGGGCCCGCATCGAGCACGTCCGCAAGGAACGCGACCATCACATGGCCGTCACGCGCTGCATCTGCCATGACGTTTCGTTCCACCGACTGAAGTCGCTGGTATCGAGCATCGGGCCCGATCTGGAATCGCTCTCGCGCGAGACAGGCTGCGGCACCGGATGCGGCATGTGCGTGCCGTACATCCTCTACATGCTGCAAACCGGCGTTACCAGCGTCCCGATCCTGAGCAATGCTCAGGTCAAGGACCTCATGGAACGGCGACAGGAGATTGCCTCACGCGGCGCGACGCGAGAGGGCGGTTGAGAGGCGCGCAGTAAGGCGCTCGCGATCGCTGGGCTGAGCGAAGCGGGTGAAGGCGATGGCCATGCGAGCCGGGCCGGGCTCGGACTCATCAAGCCAGACGACGTTACCGATCACGAGGACCGCGCTGGAATCGGCCTGCTCTTCATTTGAGATTGAGACCGGCAGCTCGATCTGCATCATGATCGCCGTGCCGGGTGCGATGGCGCGATCGAGCTCGAACTGGCAACCACCCTCGGAGAGGTCGTAGGCGTGACCGTCCAGCAGCGGCGCGTTGGCGTTGAGAAGGCTCACGCGCACGGACGTATAGGCCACGGGAAGAGAGAGGCGTTCGAAGCGGCGGCGGTTGCTGTTGGCGTCGAGCATGATGGCCTCTTGTCTGGTTTGCGGGTTTGTTTCGAGCGGGCGCACGAGTATGCGAACGCGGAACGTCCGGCCTGCTCACGTAGTATCGGACAGATTGTTCCCAAAGTTGAGCTGGATCGGGCACGTACGCTTGCGTGTGGGGTATCTGGGCGGTCACACTCAACTTCGAGGGCAGGCCAAGGACGCGAGGGTCCTTGATGTCGCCATTGTCGGGTGCGAGACGGGCGGTACGACGCGAGCGCTGCTGAGCGCCCTTGAGTCATCAGAACAGTTCATTCTTGCGACGTACCACGATGTGATGATGGCGCAGATGTTCGAGGGACCGGTGGTCTTCATCGGCGACGCGGCCCATGCCACGAGCCCGCAGCTTGGGCAGGGCGCGAACCTTGCACTTGTGGATGCGTGGGTGCTCGCGACGATGCTGGAGGGCGCGCTTGGGGGCGAAACTGCCAGCGAGTCAACGCAGGGTCGGATCCAGCGCGCGCTGCGATCGTTTGACGTGCAGCGCCGCCCGCGGCATCGGTACTACCAGGACGTTTCGCGCTGGCTCACACCATGGTTCCAATCGGACCACGAGGCTCTTGGACCGGTGCAAGACCTGATCTTCGGGCCGATGTGCCGCGTGCCGTACACGCGGCGCGAGATGCTGCCGGGGCTGGCGGGAGTCAAGTCCGGGCGCTTCAGCGCAGACGCGTTGCCTTAGGCATCTCCGGGCGAGATCAGTCCAGCCAGTCCTTGTCCTTGAGGCGCTGCGGGACGTACTCCTCGGTCACGTACGAGATGTCCTTGGTGATGAGCGACTCGACCTCCATCTTGAAGCCGTTCTTCTGGAGGTGAGCGATCTCCTTCTGCCAGCCCTTGTGCCCCTCGAACCACGGGTACGCGGCGATCTCTTTCGCCCGCTTGATGTCATTGTCCGAGAGTTCGATCTTTACCGCCTCTGACAGACTGCACGCCTCGTAGTCCTTGGCGCGGATGCCCAGGAACTTGGCCTCGGGGATGGCCAGGCGCGTGGACTCGAACGCGAGCGAGATCGAGCCCTGCTTGATGACGCTGTAGATGTAGTGGCCCCAGGGGTCGCAGTCGAGCACGCAGATGATCGGGAGTTTGAGTTCCTGGTTGAAGCGTTGCAGCAGGCGGCGCACGCCCCGCGGCGGCTGGCCCGCGCCGTGCGTGAGCACGCAGTTGTTCTTCTCCCAGAATCGGTCCTCGTTGAAACGCTGCCATACCGTGCCCTTCTCGACGTGAAGGACAAACTTGGCCTCGCACTTGCCGAACTGGAGGATGTCGGGCTCGACGATGCTGGGGATCTGGTAGCCGCCTGTGCCCATGCGCCGGCAGTTGATCTCATCGCCCTTGTCAATGACGGTGACGTTACCGACCATGGAGCCGCGCGGCTCGGCAAAGATGTGCAGTTCCTCGCGCAGCGACCCGAGCGCGACCTCGAGGTCTTCGAGGATCGGGTCGGACTCGTCCTGCCCCTCGAAGGTGTTCTCCTTCGTGCCCGCGACGGTGTGCTTGGCCTTGTAGAAGACGCCTCGGAGGCTGGAGGTCTTGTCGGCCTCGATGAGGTCCTTGATGGTGCTGGCGTGCAGCATGGTCTGCATGAACTGCTTGGCCTGGTTGAGGTTGAAGAGTTCGCGCGCGGCGGTGGCATCGCCCATCTCGAGGATGCCGCGCTTCTTGTTCCAGTTGGTGTTGGTGCGTGTGCGGCTGGGGATATCGACCCTAGGCTCGCGCCCGGCGAAGGCAGACTTGGAGACGCGGTCGGCGAGTTCGACGATCTTGCCGAGGGTGAGTTTGTCACGCTTGGACGCCGCGGCGGTCTGCTTGCGGGGCGGGCGGGGCCGTAAGGCATGCACCGGTCTGGAGACCGGTGCCACCTTTGAGGACGTGGAAGTTCTGCTCTTGGCCATGGGCACTCCGTTGCCTGGGTCTGGCGTGGTTAGTCGGGGGTCGAGGCTTGTCTCGGCAACTTCGGCCAAGCATAAGGCGGGGGAACAGCCGGTGGGGGGAGAGTGCGGCGAAATGAGCAGCCAAGTACACTGGGAGCGAACCGGCTGCGGCAGGGCCAGACCCGGCACGGAGTGCCGGACCACCAAAGGCCCTCAAAGGGAAACTGCGCGATGACCTTCTCGATCCGAATGGCAACGCCCGACGATGCCGCGGCGTGCCTGGCGATCTACGCGCCGGTGGTCGAGCACACGGCGATCTCGTTTGAACTTGAGCCCCCCACTCTCGCGGAGATGCGGGGCCGGATTGAGAAGGCTCTGGGCCATTCAATGTGGATCGTGTGCGAGCATACGGGGAGCGTTGCGGGGTACGCGTACGGCTCGCAGTTCCGAGCCCGCGCGGCGTATGACTGGACTGCGGAGACCACCGTCTATGTGGATGAGTCGCTCCGGGGGATGGGGGTAGGGCGGCGACTGTACTCCGTGCTGCTTGGCGCACTGCGGCTGCAGGGATTCAGGTCCGCCGTTGCCGGTGCCACATTGCCCAACGATGCGAGTGTCGCGCTGCACGAGGCGGCGGGGTTCAAGTCCACAGGCATTGTGCGAGAGGCCGGATACAAGTTCGGGCGCTGGCACGATGTGGCGTTCTGGCAGATTGCATTGGGCGAGGGCAGCGCGCCGGAGCCGCCGTGTGCGGCAGCACGGTTGGCGTCGCGACCCGAATGGGACTTGCTGCGCGCGCAGACCTGAACCTGCGCCCGTATGTGCGATGGCCGATCGGGCGAGCGCGCGGCTACGATTCGCGTCCGCGGGCGTAACTCAGTGGTAGAGTGTCAGCCTTCCAAGCTGAACGTCGAGGGTTCGAATCCCTTCGCCCGCTTTCTGAAAAAGCCCGCCCGTCGCGCGAGGTTCATTCCGCGCCCGGCGCAACGAGGAAGAACCTGGCGATCGGCACCGTCACCCGCTGGTCATCGGCCAACTCCATGGAGTACGAGCCTTCCATGGTGCCCCAGGGCGTAGTCAACGGGCAGAAACTCGAATAATCGAACGCCTGCCCCGGGCCGATCGTCGGCTGCTGTCCGACGACCCCCTCGCCGCGGACGATGTTCACTTCACCGTCGGCATCGACAATTGTCCACTCCCGTGCGAGGAGTTGTGCGGGTCCGGTGGTCTGGTTGGTGACACGGACGCGATAGGCGAAGACGTAGCGGTTCTGGGACGGGTCGGACTGGTCGCCCACATACGCGGGCACAACCTGCACGCGGATGCCCCCGGTGGTCTGATCCGAACCCTTACACTTGCCCATGGCCTGTTGTTGCACGGAAAAGGCTCCCCTGTCCGATGGCATTCTATAGGCCGTTGGCGATCTTTCGAGCCCCGGTCCTGCAATAGTTGTCAATCCCCCGGACATTCGAGTATTCTGTAGGTATGCGGCAGCAACGTCGAAACCCGTCTCAAGAGGGCGCACAGCGGACGATGGCCGCTCCGGCGGCGGGGTTTACGTTGATCGAGTTGCTGGTGGTCATCGCCGTGATCGCGCTCCTGGTCGGTCTGCTCCTGCCGACCATGAAGGGGGCACGCAACGCCGCCCGCACCGCCGTGTGCCTGTCGAACCAGCGCCAGATCGGCATGGCGCTGATGATGTACGCCGACACCTACAGGGAGTACACCCCGCGGGAGAGCGGGTTCTCGGAGCCGCCCGGCACGCCGCTGAACCGGCTCTATCCGCCGTGGGCCTGGGTGCTGAGGCCGTTCGTCGATAGTCGGGCTGGCACGGTCGATCCTCTCGTTGATCTCAGCGGCGGCATCGGCGACCTGTACCTGCACGCGAAGTACTACTTGGACCCGTCCCGTCCAAAGGACCGGCACAACATCCACTATGTGAATAATGGGATTTCGTTCCGGTCGGCCGGCGTCGTGAATACCTACGCCAAGCGCCCGACAATGATGCACAAGTATCCGCGGCCGCACGACACGCTGTACCTCTGACCTGACCCAGATTCCGTTGACTGGTTTTCAACCAACTTGATGAGCCTCGA